>DAHVAB010000048.1 GCA_027314825.1 Solirubrobacterales bacterium | reverse complement strand
GTGCTCCCGCCGCGCGACTGTCTGCGCGTCGAGATCCCAGGCGACATCTCGGTCGTCCTCGAGCAGCAGGAACGCGCGGGCGATCGCCAGTGCGCTGCGGAGCCCGTCGGCGGCGCGTGATCTCTGAGAGGGGAACATGTGTTCGCACGATAGGGCCCGCTTCGGACGGAACGCCGGGCACCCGCGCTGGACGGCTGCCCGGACCCCTATCATCCGCGGCGCGATGGCGATCACCGCGGCTGTTAACGTGCACGGCACGCGTGCGGCCCTGCGCCGCGCCCAGGTCGGCGAGCAGAGGGAGACGATGGAGAAGTTCGTGATCGAGGGCGGCGCGCCCCTGTCGGGAACGCTCGTGCCGGCCGGGAACAAGAACGGCGCGCTGCCGATCCTCGCGTCCTGTCTGCTGACCGGCGAGGAGGTGCGGGTCGGCAACGTGCCGCGAATCCGCGATGTGGACGCGATGATCGCGATCCTGGAGTCGATCGGCGTGCGTGTCAGCTGGAGCGCTCGCAACGACGTCGTCCTCTGCGCCTCCGACATCGATCCGCAGGCGAGGATCGACCCCGGCCTGGCCGAGCAGATCAGGGCGTCGTTCCTGCTGGCCGGCCCGTTGGTGGCACGGCTGCATCGTGCGGTCATGCCGCCGCCCGGTGGCGATGTGATCGGCCGCCGGCGGCTCGATCCCCACCTCGACGCGTTCAGGGCGCTCGGGGCGCAGGCGGAGTGCGGCGGCGACATCGTGCTCAGCGCGCCCACCGGGCTGCGCGCCAGCGAGGTGTTCATGGACGAGCCGTCCGTGATGGCCACCGAGAACGCGCTGATGGCGGCGGCGCTCACGCCCGGCCGCACGGTGATCCGCAACGCCGCCTGCGAGCCTCACGTCCAGGATCTCGCGCGCATGCTGAAGAAGATGGGCGCCGAGATCGAGGGGATCGGCTCGAACCTGATCACCGTCCATGGCGCGCGGACGCTGAGCGGATGCGAGCACGAGATCGCGCCCGACCACATCGAGATCGGCAGCTTCATCGCACTGGCAGGCGTGACCGGGGGAGAGCTCAGGATCACCGACACCGTGCCGGAGGACCTGAGGATGATCCGCCTGGTCTTCGAGCGGATCGGGCTGAGGACGGAGCTGGATGGAGTGGACGTGCTCGTGCCGCCCGGGCAGCATCTGGTGGTGCAGGCCGACGTCGGCGAGTACAAGAGCAAGGTCCAGGATGGCCCCTGGCCTGCCTTCCCCGCCGATCTCACTTCGATCGCCGTGGCCCTGGCCACGCAGGCCGAGGGCTCGATCCTCGTGCATGAGTGGATGTTCGAGAACCGGCTGATCTTCACCGACAAGCTGATCGTGATGGGTGCAGACATCGTGATGTGCGACCCGCACCGGGCGATCGTGACCGGTCCGCGGCGGTTGCGCGGCGCACAGGTCGAGTCGCCCGACATCCGCGCCGGGATGGCGATGCTGCTGGCCGCGCTCTGCGCGGAGGGTCGCAGCGAGATCGGCAACGTGCGCCAGATCGACCGCGGCTATGAGCGCATCGACGAGCGGCTCCAGGAGCTCGGCGCGAACATCGAGCGCGTCCCGAGCGAACCGGAGCAGGAGGCCTGAGGGCGCGCCGTCCGTGGTGGCGCCGGAGCGGCGCCGCCCCGGCGCGGGCGCGAGATCTGTCGGCGTGCGGGGTCATCGCCGTCGCGGCGCGGGCCGAAGATCCGTCGGGGCGCAGCCCTGCGGGCAACCGGCTCGCCGGAGCCGGTCAGTAGGCTCTGAGCCAGTGATACATCCGATTCCCAGCGGCACCCGCGACGTGCTACCGGACGAGATGCGCGAGCTGCGCCTGATCAGCGACGCGTTGCGCAAGGGCTTCGAGGACCACGGCTACCGTGAGGTGTATACGCCCGCCCTGGAGTATGAGGAGGTGCTGGGGCGCGCGGAGCTGGCCGAGGCCGCGCCGGCCTACCGGCTGTTCGATGAGACGGGAGCCGCGCTCGCGCTGCGCTCGGACATGACTCCGCCGATCGCGCGCCTGGTCTCCACCCGCTATCAGGATGCGCGGCCACCGCTGCGGTTCTGCTACCTGGCGCACTGCTACAGGCGGGTGCGCCCGGCTCGCGGCCAGTCGCGCGAGCTGCTGCAGGCCGGGATCGAGCTGATCGGCGCCCCCGCCCCCGAGGGCACGGTCGAGGTGCTCACCGCGCTCTGCAGGACGCTCGACGGCACGGGGCTGAAGGATTACCGGGTCGGTCTCGGCGACGCGTCACTCTTCGGCGCCCTGATGGCCCGGCTGGGGGTGCCCGAGCACCGGCGGGCGGCGCTGCTGGGCGCGCTCGTGCGACGTGACTTCGTCCTGCTGGAGCGGCTGGTCGGCGAGATCGACATCGACGCGCAGGCGCGCCGGACCCTCTGCGAGGGGCCTCAGCTGCGGGGGGGCATCGAGGTGCTCCAGCAGGCTCCCGGACCGCTCGCAGACGCTCTCGCCGGAATGCGCGAGGTCGCAGGGCGGCTGCCGCGGGACGTGGCGGACCGCGTGATCTTCGATCTGGGGCTGGTGCGTGAGATCGGGTATTACACGGGCGCGGTCTTCGAGGTGTACGACCCCGGCCTCGGCGCGCCGCTCGGCGGCGGCGGCCGCTACGACGAGCTGCTCGGCCGCTTCGGCCGACCGCTGCCGGCGGTCGGCTTCGCCATCGGCGTGGAGAAGCTGCATATCGCGCTGGCCGGCGAGGAGCGCGGCTCGGGAGCGATGCTGAGATGAGCGCCGCCGCGGGCCGCCTGATGATCGCCGTGCCGCGCGGAGCGCTGCTCGCGGGGACGCTCGACATGCTCGACCGCCTGGGGCTGGACACCGCGGAGATGCGGGACAACGATCGCCGGCTGCTCTTCGAGCGGATCGGCACGCTCGTGGCGGCTCCCGACGCCGCCGGCACCCCCGGCGACGTGGAGGTCGGGGCGATCACGATGCGCCCCTCCGACGTGCCGACATATGTGGAGGCCGGCTCGGCCGACCTCGGCGTCACCGGCAAGGACGTGCTGTTGGAGCAGGTCGGGGAGGGGGAGCGCAGCGGCGACCGCGATCTCTACGAGCTGCTCGACCTCCGTTTCGGAGGGTGCATGATGGTGCTCGCGACCCGCGCCGGCGAGAACGCGCAGGGCGAGAGCCCCGCGGCGGAGGCGCTGCGGCGGCTCGGCGTGATGCGGGTGGCCACAAAGTACCCCCGGACCGCGCGCGGGCACATGGAGCGGACCGGCAGGCAGGCGGAGATCGTGGAGGTGAAGGGGTCGGTCGAGCTTGCGCCTCTGACGGGGCTGGCCGAGGCGATCGTCGACCTGACGGCCACCGGGCGCACGCTGGTGGAGAACGGGCTGGTGGTCAGGGAGGAGATAGTCCACTGCACCGCCCGGCTGATCGCCAACCCGGTCGCCCACAAGCTGAAGGCGCCGGCGATCGAGCGCCTGCTCGCACGGCTTCGCAGCGAGGCGGTGGCGGCGTGATGAGCGTGGAGGATCGCGGTCATGCGGCCGGTGGCGGCGTGATGAGCATGAGGATCGTGGTGGGATGGCCGGTGGCGGCATGAGGATCCTGCGGATCTCACGGGAGGATGCCTTCGCCCTGGGGATCGACGAGGTCGCGCGCCGCGTGCGCGCGCTGATCCCCGAGCTGGGGAGCGTCGCCGCGGAGGTGGCGGAGATCGTCGAGGAGGTCGCCTCGCGCGGCGATGCGGCCGTGCTGGAGCTGACCGGCCGGCTCGATCTGGGCGGTGGCCCCCCGCTGCCGCTGGAGGTCCCCCGGGCGCAGCTGGACGCAGCGATCAAGGTGATGCCCCGCGAGGTGATAGCTGGCCTGCAGGTGAGCATCACCAATGTGGCGGACGTCGCCCAGTCGGTTCTCGGCGGCGATGCGCGGGTATCGCTGCCACAGGGTCATACGGTGACGATGCGCGAGGTGCCGCTCGACTCGGCGGCGGTGTACGTGCCCGGGGGGCGCGCCCCATATCCGAGCACCGCCGTGATGGGGGTGGTGAGCGCGCGCGCCGCCGGCGTGATGGACGTTTGCGTCTGCGCGCCGCCGCGCGGCGATGGCGAGATCGATCCGGTCGTGCTCGGCACCTGCCGGCTGCTCGGGGTGGAGCGCGTCTACAGGATGGGGGGCGCCCAGGCGGTCGCGGCGCTCGCCTGCGGCACGGAGACGATCCCGGCAGTGGACGTGATCGTGGGGCCGGGGAACCTGTATGTGCAGGAGGCCAAGCGCCAGCTCTCGGCCAGGGTCGGCATCGACGGGATCGCCGGCCCGAGCGACCTGGTGATCGCCTGCGGCGCCGAGGCCGACCCGCGGCTGGCGGCGCTCGACATGGGCGCCCAGGCCGAGCACGGCCACGGCAGCCTGGTGGTGGCGATCTGCCATGAGAGGGGCGTGCTGGACGCGATCGAGACCGAGCTGGAGCGGATCGCGGCCGAGCACCCGCGGCTCGCCGGCAGTGGCCGGGACGGCGCGGGTCGCGCCGCGATCGCGCTCGTCTGCAGCCAGGATGCGGAGCACTCGCTTGCGCTCGCCGACCGTCTCGCGCCGGAGCACCTGCAGCTGATCGGTGCCGAGGTGGAGCAGCTCGCGCACCGGGTCGCCCACGCCGGCTGCCTGTTCGTGGGGGAGTGCTCGGCGACCGCCTTCGGCGACTATGTGGCGGGGTCCAACCACATCCTGCCGACCGGGGGCGCGGCGAGGTTCTCCTCGGTGCTCAACCCCGCCTGCTTCAGGCGCAGGATGGCGGAGGTGAGGATCGAGCGCCCGGCTGCCGCCAAGCTGGCGGCGGCAGGAGCGCCGATCGCGATCGCGGAGGGGTTCACGTTGCATGCAGAGTCGATGAGGGCGCGTGCGGGCGCCCTGGCGGAGCAGGGAGCCCCGAGGGCGTCAGGCCCCTCGGCGCAGGACGGAGTCCAGACGGCGCCAGGCGCCCCGGCGCAGGCCGGAGCCCCGGCGGAGGCGCGGCCGCCGGCGCAGATCGAGGAGAATCAACGAAGATGAGCAGAGCGGCCGAGATCGAGCGAAGGACGGCGGAGACCGAAGTGCGCCTCAGCCTTCGCCTGGATGGTGTCGGGACGGGCTCGCGCAGCACGCAGGTCGGCTTCTTCGACCACATGCTCGACCTGCTTGCACGCCACGGCCGGATCGATCTGGAGATCGAGGTCGCCGGGGATTTGCAGACCGGCGCGCACCACACCGTGGAGGACACCGCGATCGTCCTGGGGCAGGCGCTCGATCGAGCGCTCGGCGACCGCGCCGGGATCGGCAGGTATGGGTGGGCGCTCGTGCCGATGGACGAGGCGCGGGCCAGCTGCGCGATCGACCTCTCCGGCCGGCCGCTCACCGTCTTCGAGGCGGAGCTCCCGCCCGGGTCGACCGGCGGCTTCGAGCACGAGCTGGCCGAGGAGTTCTTCCGGGCGCTCGCGAGCGCCGCGCGGCTCACCCTCCATCTGCGCGTGGAGGCCGGCAGCAACGCCCATCACATGATCGAGGCGGCCTTCAAGGCGTTCGCGCGCGCGCTGCGGCAGGCCACCGCGATCGACCCGACCGAGCGGGGAGTGCCGAGCACGAAGGGTACGCTCACCTAGTGAGCGATCGATCTGCCGCCGCACCCGGTCCCGCCCGGGGCCGTCCCGCCCGCATGCCCCCGCCCCGCAGCGCGCCTGTGAGTGCCCCCGCGATCGCGGTGGTCGACTACGGAATGGGCAACCGCCGCTCGGTGGAGAAGGCGCTCGTGCGGGTGGGTGCGCACGCGTCGCTGACACGCGAGGCGCACGCGTTGCGCCGCGCCGACGGGCTGCTGCTGCCGGGAGTGGGCGCGTTTCCGGCCGCGATGGAGGTGATCGAGCGGCTCGGCCTCGACGAGCTCCTGCGCGAGCGGGCGGCGGCGGGCGTTCCGATCTTCGGCAGCTGCATGGGCATGCAGCTGCTCTTCGACTCCTCCGAGGAGCACGGTGGCGCCCGCGGTCTCGGACTGCTCGCCGGCGATGTGCGCCGCCTGCGCGCGGAGGGGCGAAAGCTCCCGCACATCGGCTGGAGCGAGGTGGTGAAGGTGCGCGACAGCCCGCTGTGGGGGGATCTACCGGACCGGGTGTTTCTGTATCACGTCCACAGCTACGTCGTGCATCCGGTCGCCGAGGAGACCGTGATCGCGACCGCGTCATATGGCGAGTCGTTTCCGGCCGTGGTCGGCAAGGGCAACGTGTTCGGCGCCCAGTCGCACCCGGAGAAGTCCTCCATGCACGGGCTGCGGCTGCTGGCGAGCTTCGTGAAGATCTGCGGCGCGCGCGCCGCCGCCGCCGCCGCCGCGGTGGAGCCCGAGCCGGCCGGCGCGCGAGGGGCGGTGCGGGCCTCGTGATCCTCTACCCGGCGGTGGACATGCTCGGCGGCAGGGCGGTGCGGCTCACCAAGGGCGATTTCGCCGCCAGGAAGGTGTATGAGGAGGATCCGCTGGCGGCGGCGAGCGCATGGGTGCAGGAAGGCGCCGACCATCTG
Source organism: Solirubrobacterales bacterium (assembly GCA_027314825.1). Taxonomy (GTDB): domain Bacteria; phylum Actinomycetota; class Thermoleophilia; order Solirubrobacterales; family Solirubrobacteraceae; genus Palsa-744. The sequence goes on along the minus strand of DAHVAB010000048.1, from coordinate 4,610 downwards.
CATGTCGTCGACCTCGACGGGGCCAAGGACGGGCTGCCGGCGAACATCGAGCATCTGCGCCGGATCGTCGGGACGCTCGGGGTGCCGGTCCAGTTCGGGGGCGGCCTGCGCACGCTCACCGCGATCGAGCGGGTCCTGGAGGAGATCGGCGCGCAGCGGGTCGTGCTCGGCACTGCCGCATTCTCGGATCCGACCCTGCTCGGGCAGGCGCTCGCAGAATGGCCCGGGCGCGTGCTCGTGTCGGTCGACGTGAGGGAGGGCAGGGTTGCCACGCACGGCTGGACGGAGACGATCGACGGCTCCGTGGAGGATGTGATCGCCCGGCTCGGAGACCGGGGCGCCCGCCAGCTGGTGTATACGAACGTCGATCGGGACGGCATGCTGGGAGGCCCGAGCCTCGATGAGGTGCGCCGGGTGGCTCGCGCGGTCGATGGCAGCGTCGTCTACTCCGGCGGCATCGGCGACATCGCAGACCTGGACGGCCTGGCTGGCCTCCAAGAGCCGAGCCTGGAGGGCGTGATCGTCGGCAAGGCGCTCTATGAGCGCCGCTTCACCGTGGGGCAGGCGCTGGCGGCGCTCGCCGGCCCGCCGCCGCCGAGCGGCTGAGAGCAGTGGGGCCGCCTGCAGGGCGGCCCGCGAGGGTCGCGGGATGGCTCGACCGCTACCGTGTCTGCCATGCATTGCAAGCGTGTCATTCCCTGCCTGGACGTCGACGGCGGCCGGGTCGTCAAGGGCGTCGAATTCCTGGACATCCGCGACGCGGGGGACCCGGTGCAGCTGGCCGCCCACTATGACGAGCAGGGCGCCGACGAGCTGGTGTTCCTGGATATCACCGCCACCCATGAGAGGCGGGATACGATCGTGCAGCTGGCGCGCCGCACCGCAGATGAGGTGTTCGTGCCGTTCACGATCGGCGGCGGGATCCGCTCGGTGCAGGATGCCCAGGCCGTGCTCGACGCCGGTGCGGACAAGGTGTCGATCAACTCGGCTGCGCTCGCCCGCCCGCAGCTGATCGACGAGCTGGCCGGCGTGTTCGGCTCGCAGTGCGTGGTGCTCGCGATCGACGCGAAGGCCCGTGGCGGGCAGGGAGGATGGGAGGCGTTCGTCGCGGGGGGACGCGAGCCGACCGGGCGGGGAGTGCTCGAGTGGGCGCGGGAGGCGACCGAGCGGGGGGCGGGAGAGATCCTGCTGACCAGCATGGACAGGGATGGGACCAGCGACGGCTACGACCTCGATCTGACCGGCGCGGTCGCGGACGCCGTCGGCGTGCCGGTGATCGCCTCCGGCGGCGCCGGGGAGCTCTCCCATCTGGGCGACGCGGTGGCGGCGGGCGCCGACGCGGTGCTGTGCGCGTCGATCTTCCATTACGGCAGGCACACGATCGCCGAGGCGAAGGAGAGCCTGGCGGCCGCGGGCGTGCCGGTGCGGATGGCGTAGGGGACGCGCTGGGAGGCGAGGATGGCGGTGGAGGCGGAGAGCCGCGCCGATCGAGCGGCGGGCGTCCTGGAGGCGCTCGCGCGGCTGCCGGGGGGCGCGGAGGTGCTGGCGCTGGCCGCCGGCCGTGAGGATGTGGAGCTGGTCGGCGGCGCCGTCCGCGACCTGCTGCTGGGGACGCGTCCGCGTGAGATCGACATCGTCCTGGACGGGGAGCCGGCCTCGTTTCCGCATGAGGCGGCGCTGTTCGCCCGCGAGCTCGCGCAGAGCCTGCCGGCCCCCTTCGAGGTGAGCTTCCATGAGCGCTTCGCGACGGCCGCGATCAGATGGGCCGGCGGGCGGATCGACGTGGCCTCACGCAGGGCGGAGACCTATCCGCAGCCGGGAGCTCTGCCGCAGGTGAGGCCGGCCGGTGAGGATGAGGATCTGGAGCGCAGGGACTTCACGATCAACGCGATCGCGGTCGGGCTCGGAGGCGGGCGTCTCGGCGTGCTGCGGGCGGCGCCGGGAGCGCTGCGAGATCTCGACGCGGGGGTGCTGCGCGTCCTGCACGAGCGCAGCTTCACCGACGACCCTACGCGCCTGATGCGCCTCTGCAGGTATGCGGCGAGGCTCGGCTTCGCTGCCGACCCGGGGACAACACGGCTGGCCGAGCGGGCGATCGCGGCCGGCGCGATCGGGACCATCTCGCGGGCGCGCGCCGGCGCGGAGCTGCGCCTGGCCCTCGCCGAGCCCGATCCGCTCGCGGCGCTGAGGCAGCTGCAGCGGCTCGGTGCGCTGAGCGCGATCGACCGGCGGCTGCGGCTCGATGAGCCGACGGCGCGTGCGGCGCTGGAGCTGCTGCCCTCCGACGGCCGGCCCGAGCTGCTGCTGAGCGCGGCGATGCTGACGCAGTCCGCCGCCGACCTGCTCGACGCCCTGGAGTATCCGGCCGCCGACCGCCAGGTTGCGCTGGAGGCGGCGGCCCGCGCCGGCGCGCTGGCCGAGCAGCTGGCGCGAGCCCTCGCGCCATCGCAGCTGCGAGGGCTCCTGGCCGGGCTCGCGCCGGAGACGGTCGCGCTGGCCGGCGCGCGGGGAAGGCCTGCGGCCGCAGTGGCCGCCCGGCGCTGGCTCACGGAGCTGCGCCACGTGCGCCTGCGGATCACCGGCGAGGATCTGATCTCCGCCGGGCTCGCGGCGGGTCCGCGGATCGGGCGCGGCCTGGAGCGGGCGCTGGGGATGAGGCTTCACGGGAAGATCGACGATGAGCGCTCGGCGCAGCTGCGCGCTGCGATGGAGCAGCCCGAATGAGCCTCGCGCTCGGACAGGATGCCGGCTTCGCGGTGGAGCTGCCGTTCGGCGCGCGCGCCGTGTTCACCGATCGCGCAGCCGGCAACCTCTCGCTGGCGGCCGGCGAGGGCCACGAGCACGGCCTCGATGCGCGCCACCGCCTCTGCCGCCGCCTCGGCCTGAGCTGGCTCTGCGCCGGGCCGCAGGCGCACGGGACCAGCGTGCGGCGGGTGCGCTCTCGTGAGGGCGGCGGCGGCAGCCCGGTGAGCGAGCCCGCCGACGGGCATGCGACCGCGCTGAGCGGCGTCGGGATGATGGTGCTCGCGGCCGACTGCCTGCCGGTGATCCTGTGTGCGCCGGGCGCCGTCGCCGCAGTTCATGCCGGCTGGCGCGGCCTGGCCGCCGGAGTGCTGGAGGAGGGCGTGCGCGCGCTGCGCGAGCTGAGCGGCACGGAGGGCGTGCGGCGAGCGCCGATTCACGCGGTGATCGGTCCCTGCGCCGGGCCCTGCTGCTACGAGGTGGGCCCGGAGGTGCTGGGCGCGTTCTGCGCCGCCGGCGAGGCCGCCGGAGAGGCCACGGGAAAGGCCGCCGGAGAGGCCACGGGAAAGCCCACCGGAAAGGCCGCCGGAGAGGCCACGGGAAAGGCCGCCGGCCCGGCCCGGGCGATGCTCGACATGCGCGCGATCGCACGCGAGCGGCTGCTCGCCGCCGGCGTGGCGCAGGTCGAAGGCGTGGAGGTGTGCACGGTCTGCGATCGGCGGATGTTCTCCCACCGGCGCGAAGGCGCGGCCGCGGGCCGGCAGGCGGGGATCGTGTGGCTGAGCTGATCGCGCAGCTGCACGCGGAGGCGATCGCCGAGCGTCTGGCGGCCGCGCGGGAGCGGATCGCGCAGGCGGCACGCGCCGCGGGGCGCGACCCGGGCGGGGTGGAGGTGCTGGTCGCAGCCAAGTACGTGCCCGTCGGTCAGCTCCCGGAGCTCGCGCGCGCCGGCGTGCGGCTGCTCGGCGAGAACCGGGCGCAGGACCTGGAGGTCAAGGCGGCGGCGTATGGCGACCTGTTCACCTTCGACTTCATCGGCCAGCTGCAGAGCAGAAGGGTGCGCGCGATCATCCCCCACGTCCGTCTGATCCACTCGGTGGCGAGCGTCTCGGCGATGCGGGAGCTGGCGCGCCGGCGCGAGCTGGCCAGGCCGGGCCTGGAGCTGCTGATCGAGGTCGACCTGGCCGGCGAGGAGGGCAAGGCGGGCGTCGGGCCGGATGAGATCGACGCTCTGATCGAGATCGCGCCCTTCCCGGTGACGGGGCTGATGGGCATGCCGCCGGCGACCGACGATCCGCAGCGCAGCCGGCCCCATTTCGCCGCCCTGCGCGAGCTGGCGGCGCAGCGCGGGCTGAGCAGGCTCTCGATGGGCACGAGCCAGGATTACGCGGTCGCCGTGGAGGAGGGCGCGAGCATCGTGCGGCTCGGTCGCGGCCTGCTGGTCTGAGCGCCGGCGAGCGGAGCCGGCAAAGCGCCGCGAGGATCGTAGTATGTGTGCAGGGAAACGCGCAGATTGCGCGAAGAACGCCCGACAGATGGCATTCCGCGACTCATGGCACCGTGCGCTCGTCTACTTCGGCCTGGCCGAGGACTATCACGACGAGTACGAAGAGGAGCAGTACGTCCCCGAGGAGGAGCTCGAGGAGCGCTACCGCGAGCGCCCGAACGTGCGCCGGCTCTCCTCGCGGCGGCGGCGCGACGAGTTCGAGGACATCTTCGCCGAGGATGAGCGTCCGCAGGCCGGCCCGCGAGGCGGCCGGCCGACGACCGTGCTGCGGCCGGTTGGTGGAGGCAGGGCCAACGGCGAGGTGCGGGTGCACCTGGTGGTGCCGAAGTCGTTCAACGACGCCCAGCAGGTCGCCGACAAG
>DAHVAB010000047.1 GCA_027314825.1 Solirubrobacterales bacterium | reverse complement strand
GATCTCCGAGTTCAAGTCCGAGCCGGCGTGGATGCGCGAGTTCCGCCTGAAAGCACTGGAGCACTTCATGGCGCGCCCCATGCCGAGCTGGAGCCCGTCGGTGAGCCCGATGCTCGCGGAGGTCGACTTCGATGACATCCACTACTTCGTGCGTGCCTCCGAGAAAGCCTCTCGCTCCTGGGACGAGGTGCCGGAGTCGGTCAAGCAGACCTTCGACCGCCTCGGGATTCCCGAGGCCGAGCGCAAGTTCCTCTCGGGCGTCGGCGCCCAGTACGAGTCCGAGGTCGTCTACCACCAGGTGCACAAGGACCTGGAGGAGCAGGGCGTCATCTTCCTGGACATGGACTCCGGGCTGCGCGAGCACGAGGATCTCGTGCGCGAGCACTTCGCGAGCCTGATACCGCCGAACGACAACAAGCTGGCGGCGCTCAACAGCGCGGTCTGGTCGGGCGGCTCTTTCGTCTATGTGCCGCCGGGCGTGCACGTGGAGATGCCCCTGCAGGCCTACTTCCGGATCAACACCGAAAGCATGGGGCAGTTCGAGCGCACGCTGATCATCGCCGACGAGGGCTCCTACGTCCACTACGTGGAGGGGTGCACCGCGCCGACATACTCGGCCAGCTCGCTGCACTCGGCCGTCGTCGAGCTGATCGCCAAGCCCGGCGCGCGGATCCGCTACACCACCGTGCAGAACTGGTCCGAGAACGTCTTCAACCTGGTCACCAAGCGCGCCCGGGCAGAGCGGGACGCGACCGTGGAGTGGGTCGACTGCAACCTCGGCTCCAAGCTGACGATGAAGTACCCGTCCGTCTACTTGGTGGGTGAGCGCGCCCATGGCGAGATCCTCTCGATCGCCTTCGCCGGGCACGGCCAGCACCAGGACGCCGGCGGCAAGATCATCCATGTGGCGCCGAACACGACCTCGAACATCTTCGCCAAGTCGATCTCCAAGGATGGCGGCCGCGGCTCCTACCGGGGCCTCCTGGAGGTGGCCAAGGGCGCGCACGGCGCGAAGTCGAAGGTGGTCTGCGACGCGCTGCTGCTCGATGAGGATTCGCGCTCTGACACCTATCCGACGATCCGGATCGGGGAGGATGACGCCGCGATCGCCCATGAGGCGACCGTCTCGAAGGTCGGCGAAGACCAGCTCTTCTACCTGATGTCGCATGGCATCGACGAGGAGGAGGCGGCGAAGGCGATCGTCAACGGCTTCATCGAGCCGATCGTCAAGGAGCTGCCGATGGAGTACGCGATCGAGATGAACCGGCTGATCGAGCTGCAGATGGAGGGCTCAATTGGCTAGCCCCACCACCACCACCGCCGCCACCACCGAGCCGGAGTGGCTGCGCTCGCGCAGGGCGCGGGCCGAGCAGCGGATCGTGGAGCTCGCGCTGCCGAGCTTTCACGACAAGGCCGGCTGGGAGTTCACCCCGCTGGGCTCCCTCGACCTCGACGCCCACCCTGCCGGTCGGGCCGCTGAGAGCGCGCAGATCGCCGATGTCCTGAAGGTGCCGGCGGGCGCGCCGCGCGGAGGCGAGGCGGGCGAGCGGCCAGCGGCCGGCCCGGTCGTCCTCCCGCTGGAGGTCGCGGTGGAGAGGCACCCGCAGCTGATCGAGGCTCACCTCGGCGTCGCGGTCGATCAGCAGACCGCGCTCACCGCGCGCAACGACGCCCGCTGGAGCGACGGCTGGCTCGTGCATGTGCCGCGCGGCACCAGTGTCGCCGAGCCGATCGTGCTCACGACGAGCCACGAGCCGGGCAGCACTCTGCATCACCGGATCCTGGTGGTCGTGGAGGATGGCGCCGAGGCGGAGGTGTGGATGCAGATGCTCTCAGCCGATCCCGAGGGCGAGGGCGTCCTCAACGGCGTCGTGGAGCTCTTCGTCGGCGCCGGCGCCCGGCTGCGTTACCTGGAGGTTCAGGATCTCGCCGAGCGCACCTGGGTCTTCGGCTCCCAGCGCGCGATCGTCCAGCGCGACGGGCACCTGGAGTGGACCGCGCTCGGGTTCGGGTCGGCGAACGGCAAGGTCTTCATGGAGACCAAGCTCGCCGAGCCGGGCGCTCACGCGCAGGTGACCGGCGCGTATGCGACCCGTGGCCGCCAGCACCTCGACTACGACACCCTCCAGGAGCACGCGGCCCCCAACACGACCTCCGACCTGGCCTTCCGCGGCGTGCTCGCCGGACGGTCGAGCACGGTCTGGCGGGGCATGATCAAGGTCGACCCGGGCGCCCAGAAGACCGATGCCTTCCAGGAGTCGCGCAACCTGCTGATCTCAAAGCGCGCCCACGCCGACGCGATCCCCGGCCTGGAGATCCTCGCCGACGACGTCCGCTGCACCCATGCCGCGGCGATCGCCCAGATCGACCCTGAGCAGCTCTTCTATTTGCGCTCCCGCGGCCTGCCGGATGAGACGGCGCGGCGGCTGGTGATCGAGGGGTTCCTGCAGGCGCTCATGGAGCGGTTCTCAGAAGGGGAGACGCGCGACGCCCTCGCGGGCGCTCTGGTCGCTCGGATCGAGCGGGTGCTCGCGCGAGCGTGAGCCTCGGCCGTCGCCGCGTTGAGAGCGCCGGGCGGTCGCGCCTGCATCCGTTACGCTGCGCGCGCCTCGGCCCCTGGCGGTCGCCGGGAGCCGGCCGGCCGGTTGTCAAGTCTTGCGCAGCACCGCCACGAACTCATCGCCCGTCGTCTGAAGGGCCTCCAGGCGTGCGGGAAGCTCAACCGATGCCAGAAACGCGCCGAAGGTCAGGGCGTCCCATACGTGAAAATGGGGTCGCAGCTCTTCACCCTCCATCTCATCCGCGCGCTGCGCGATGCCGGCGCCCTGGTGGCCCTCGATCCAGCGTGCGCATTCCTCATAGTGCTGTCGTCGTGAGGCGTGTGCACCGTTCTCGTGGTCACGGATGAGATGCTCGACGGAGGTCTTGGGTCTCGCCCGGTCGAAGCTGTGATTGCCGTCCGGGATCGCGAGGAAGAGGATCCCTCCCGCCTTCAGCACGCGCAGCTGGTTGGTGAGAGCCTCGATGGGATCCTCCACGTGCTCGAGCATGTGGTTGGCGACCACGAAGTCGACGCTCCGGTCCTTGAAGGAGGACAGGCGCTCGCCATCGTCGATCACGTCCGGCGCCACGATGTTGCCGGTGGCTGTGGCGTGCACCGCTCGCAGCGTCTCGGCGTCGGCGTAGTCGACGTAGCGAATGCTGCTCACTCCGCGGGGCAGGCGCAGCGGATAGTCCAGTGCGCCGATCTCGATTCCATCGCCCCGGAGAAACCGCAGGGCGAGATCCTCTCTCGCGGTCTTGCTGTCTGTCATCCCCTTGCGAAGCAGGAGATCGCGAAGCTCGCGCCGCACCTGCCAGACCAGGTACCGCAGGCGACGCTCAGCCCTCTCGACGGCGTGCTGACCGGGTACAGCATGCGCTCCGATCGCGCGATTATATGGCTGCCGGGCCGCCTCGATCTCCTTTGTCTGTGCGAGCGGCCGGCCTCGTCCCGCCCGCCCGACCGTTGTGCCGAGGCATCGGCCGGGCGCCTGCTGCGGCTCACCCTCCGGCGTCAGGTAGTACGACCCGCGTTCGGGCGCGCGGGTCTTGCCCTCCAGGTAGCGGCCGTACTCGCCACCGGATCCGGCGTCGATGCTCTGAGCGGTCATCACCATGCCTTATCGACCCCCAAGCCCCGTGACGACCAACGAGTTTCGGAACCGATCGGTGTCTGCTCGCACCCACGTGCATCTAGTCCGTCGCGGAACCGCGAAAGCGGTGACGCAGGCTGAGCCGCAGGCGAGGCGGACGGCGAAGCCGGCCAGTCTGACGGGTTGGGGGTGACGTTCAGGGGGCGGCGAGGACCGGCAGGATGGGCTCGTCGCTGCTCGGCGCCGGCGTCCGGTGTTGCGGGCTTCGGTGCGCCTTGGTGTTCGCGGCGTGGATGTAACGTCTGCGCTTTGCCGGGCATTTCCCTTCTGAGCGATGAGGAGCGATGGGATGGCCCAACCTGATGAGCAGCGGTTCGAGCGTTTGCACCGCGAGCATTACGATCGTCTCGCCGCCTACCTGCTGCGTCGGGCCGATCGTGAGGTTGCCGAGGAGGTGCTCGCGCGGACCTTCGAGATCGCCTGGCGGCGGTTCGCGCAGATGCCGGAGGAGCCGCTGCCGTGGCTCATCGGGGTGGCCCGCAACGTGTTGAGCTCGATGCGTCGCTCACAAGGGCGTCGCGACGCGTTGATCGAGCGGATCGCTTCCGGCGGGCTGCCGTCGGCGGAGGATCATGCGGATCTGCTGGCCAGGCGGGAGCTTGTGGCGGCGGCGCTCGCTGCGCTCAGCGACGCTCAGCGGGAGGTGCTGCTGCTGATTGCCTGGGAGGGTCTGAGCCAGAAGGAGGCTGCCACGGTTATCGGCTGCTCGGCAGCAGCGTTGCGGGTTCGCCTGCACCGTGCGCGCCGTCGTCTGCACCATGCCCTGGCCGAGTTGCAGGCAGATGAGGCCTGCGCTCGGCCGGAGGGCGAGCGGGGAGCTCTCTCTCCGCGCATTTCCACTTCGATGCCCATGGAGGAGTCGACATGACCGATTCGATCATCCAACTGCTCAGAGAAGTCCGTCCTGTCGAGGCGGAGCGTACGCGGGAGGTCTTTCCCTGGGAGCACCGAGCCCGTGAGCTGGCGCGCATCCTCGGCGAGGACAGGGCCGCACGGGTCTCGGCCGTGCCCAGCCTAGGAGGACACCGACGAGTTCGACGCGGAGCATGGAGCCTTCGCGCGGGACGCCGTCCTGTAGTGCTCTCTGCGCTTGGAGCGGTGGTCGCCGCTGCAGCGGCGGTCATTGTGCTCATGAGCGGCTCGGCGGGCGTGCAGAACTCCGCGGCGGTCGCGGTTGAGAGCATGCCGGGCGGGACGATCGTGGCGAGGGTGAGAGAACCGTTCGCGGCGCAGAGGGAACTGAACGCCGCGTTCGCTGCGCGCGGCTATCAGATCACCGTGGACCTCGTCCCGGCCTCCCCGAGCCTCGTCGGCAGCATGGTCGCGGTGGGTGCGCAGGAGCCGCAGAGCGTGATCGAACCGCTGCAGGCCGGGCCGTGCCTGACCGGCGGCGGGCAATGCGGGATCGGCGTGAGGATCCCGGCGAGCTTCACGGGCAAAGCGTCGATCATTCTGGGTCGTCCGGCAAGGCCGGGGGAACGGTATGAGAGCGGGACGAGCGCGTTCGCTGCCGGGGAAGCTCTGCACTGCAGCGGACTGATCGGCGACACGGTCGCCGAGGCGATGCCGGTGCTCACCGCGGAGAAGCTCACAGTGGTGTGGGGCACGGTTGAAGAAGTGTCAGGCCACTCGGTCTCGCAGCGCGTGAGCAACCCCCCGACGGGCGCCTACATCTGGGACGGGGACATGATCGAAGCTGGCAAGGTGAGCCTCACCATCCACTCCGCGCCACCCTCCTCAGACCCGAACCTGCTCACCCATGACGAACGTCTCGCTGACGGTTGCCCGACGAGCGGGACAGGGCAAGGCGCGCACTCGGGAAGCTGAGGCCTCAGAGTGCGCGGTGCGGCTGCTCACTCGGTGTGCGGCGATCAGCCAACCTCCACCTCTGCGGGTGCGAGGCCGAGACCCTGGCTGGCGATTATGGTGAGCACAGACCTGTTCGTGCTCGATCGCGCGGAGGACCGCTTCGCGGAGACCCCGGTTCAGGACGGTCGGGCTGCGCTGCAGTAGGCGGAGCTCTGCCGCAAGGCGCGTGGTGATGTGCAGGCGATCGCCCTGGCGCGTCAGCACGGGCCATTGCAGCCGCGGCTGTGGATGCTGCTTGATGAGGCGGCGAACATCGCGCCGGTACGCAACCTCGCCGCCTGGCTGTCGCAGTGCGGCGATCACGGGATCATGATCGCGACGATCTGGCAGTCGATCGCGCAGATCGACCAGCGCTACGGGCGGCCCGCACGTGACGCGATCCTCGCCGCCTCAACAACGCAGGTGTTCGTCCCGCCGCTCGCGGAGCCGACGACCGCCGAATACCTCACAGGGCTGCTCGGTGAGGAGCCGGCCGCGAACGCTTCAAGCCAGCTCGCCGGACGGCAGGCGTTTGACGGCGACGGATCGCAAGGCGGGGCCGGGACCATGGTTGCGGCAGATCCCGCGCGGGCAGGCCATCCTCGTCTACCGGGACCTGCTGCCGGCGGTCGTGCGGGCGCCCGGGTGGTTTGAGGATGCGCGCTTCAGGGTCGCGTGATGGCAGCGACCTGGTGCTGGCGGGTGACGATTTGCCGCGCAGAACCGCTGGCACGTACAGAATGGGACATTTGAACCACGCCACAATGTACGTTAGTACATTTTATGTGTGTATCCATGTTTTATGATGCCGCAGTATTGATTCGTTGCTTGTAGAATATACGCATGATGTACTGCAATACACGTAGAATGTTTACTCGTGATTTCTGATGCGCCACGATGTCTTTCGGCTGTTGGATGAGCTTGCCGCGGAGGAGCGTGGCGGCATAACGACCGCGCAGGTTCGTGAGCGGTTCGGAATCTCAGAGCAGGCCGCGTCAAACATGATGAGCCGGCTGGTCAGGGACGGATTCCTGGACCGTGTGGCGCGGGGCTCCTTCGCGCTCCGACCTTTTGGCCAGCTCGGCACTCGCGCGGCCTCGGAGGACGTTTCCCTGGCCGTCGGGGCGGTCTTCTCGCGGGAGCCGCACCGGCTCGCGTTCAGATCTGCGCTCGATCATCACGGGCTGCTGGTTCATCCGGTGCGCACCGTGCAGGTCGCCTTGCCGCGACGCGTCAAGCTGTCTGCGATCAGCGGCCGCCGATTGCAGCCCATACATGAGCCGCAGGAGACGATCGCGATCGGCAGCGAGGCTGCGGGGCATGGCGCACGCGTCTCCGGCGTCGAGCGGGCGCTGCTTGAGAGCGCGGGACGTCCCGCTCTCGTCGGCGGCTGGGCGACGATCGCCGGTGCGCTCAGCTCAGCATCGGTCGACCCGGCCGCGCTCATCGTGCTCGCCGGCCGGCTGAACGCGGGTGTCGCGCTGCGCCGTCTCGCCTCCCTCGCCGAGGCGCAAGGGCTAGGCGAGCTCGCCGATCGTCTGCCCTCACCACCGCCCGACGCGCGCCTGGTGGCACTCGACCCGCGGGAGCCGCCTGTGAATCCATGGACGGACCGCCGCTGGCGGGTGCGCTGGCCGATACCGCCGCGGCACGGCGCCGAGCTCGCCTTCGCATGATCTCGCGCAGCCATTTCACGCGGATCGCCGAGCGCGAGCAGGTCGACGCGAAGACCGTCGAGCGAGACTACGTGCTCACGCACGCGACCTCCGCGATCAGGACGGGCCGGAGCCTCACTTGCCGTACGCCCGCGTCTGTCTTCGCGTCCTGCACGTGCAGCCATGCTGCCTGCAAGTCGACGTCCCGCCACCGAAGCGCGCAGAGCTCGCCGATTCGCAGGCCAGCGAACACGAGGGTTGCCAGCATCGCCTTGCGATGGATGTGCTGTCGGTCGCAGCGCGCCTCGCCGTCGAGCTCACCTGCCGCGTCAAGCAACGCGCGAATGTGGGCGGCGCTCTCCAGGTAGCTTCGGCGGGGCGCCCGTTCACGCACGCGCCGCCTTTTTCCGCACGCCGGGTTGCGTGCGATCAGGTCGCGCTCGACGGCGGTGTCGAGGATCGCTGCCAAGAGGGTCAGCGTCATGTTGATCGAGCTCGGCGAGAGCGGCCTGCGCTCGCCGAGCTTTGCGGCGATGTAGTCCTCCACCTGATCGAAGCTGATCTCGTCCAGGCGCAGATCCTTGAAGTGCGGCAGCAGATGCGACTCCAGTCGCAAGCGGTAGTCCAGGCGCGTGCTGAGCGCGAAGCGACCCTCGTTGCGCAGCCACCACCCCTCGGCGTACTCGTGGAAGCTCGGCAGTGCGCTCGGCTCATTCGGGTGGTCCACCTCTCGCGGCGGCTGCCAGATGCCGCGTTCGACATCGGCGAGCACGTGGCGCAGCTCGGTCTCCGCGTCCTCTCGGCTCACCGCGCCGAGCGAGACGTAGCGACGCTTGCCATAGGCGCTGAAGCGCAGCGCACTGTAGGTCAGCCCGTCGGCGCCCTCATGCTCGACCACGCGCCTGGCGACCACCTCGATCGAGGCACTGTCCAGCGCCACGACCGCCGGCCGGCCGGCGGCCTGCTCGCTTGGCGGCTGTCCTGTCGAGCTGCCCATCAGGGTTATCGACCCGGATCCCCCTGCGGAGGCCAACGAGTTTGCGCCGGGCGGCTCGAGCGCACGCCGACGGTGTGCTGTGACGCACTGCGGCCGCTGCACGACGGTCGGCTCCAGCCGCCGCTTCATGCCGGATCGCGCGCCCGCACGCGTCAGAAAGACGATAGTCCGGCGGCCTCGAACACCCCCGGTTTTGACAGACGGTGGCAGACGAGCCGATTTCAAGCCCGCGGCAGAACCTCGCCGCGGAGCGTCGAATCGCCCAGAACCCGCACCAGCAAAGGCGATTCGACGATGGGCGCACCTGGGCTCGAACCAGGGACCTCTCGCGTGTGAAGCGAGCGCTCTCCCACTGAGCTATGCGCCCTCGCATGAGATTCTATTGGGCCTGGGCGGCTGGGGCCGGCGTGCGGGCGACCCGGCCGTGAGGACGACCGCGACCGCGAGCGAAAGGGAGAGCGATGGAGATTGACGGGAAGGTGGCCCTGGTGACGGGTGGGGCGAGCGGGATCGGCCGCGCGACCGTGATGGCGCTGGCGCAGCGGGGGGCCAGGGTTGTGGTGGCCGACCTGGATGCGGTGGAGGGCCCGAAGGTGGCGGCGGCCGTCAACGGGGAGTTCATCGCCACCGACGTGAGTGACCTGGAGGCATGCCGGCGAGCCGTGGAGAGGGTGCTCGAGCATTGGGGCGGGCTCGACCTGGTGCACCTGAACGCGGGCGTGTCGACCGGCTGTGGCCTGGGGGAGGACTTCGAGCTTGCGAGCTACCGGCGGGCGATGGGCGTGAACCTGGACGGGGTCGTGTTCGGCCTGCATGCCGCGCTGCCGGCGCTGCGCAGCCGGGGAGGCGGAGCGGTCGTCGCGACCGCGTCGCTGGCCGGGCTGACGGGGATGCCGTTCGACCCGGTGTATACGGCCAACAAGCATGCGGTCGTCGGCCTGGTGCGCGCCGCCGGGCCGGCGCTCGCCGCCGATCGCATCCGGGTGAATGCCGTCTGCCCGGGATTTGCCGAGTCGAAGATCATCGAGCCGATCAGGGAGGGGTTGATCGCCCAGGGGCTGGAGATCATTCCCGCGGAGACGGTCGCGCAGACCGTGGTGGGCCTCTTCGAAGGAGAGATGAGCGGCGAGTGCTGGTTCGTGCAGCCAGGCCGGCCCAGCGAGCCGTTCGGCTTCCGCGGCGTCCCCGGCCCCCGCGCTGCCGCAGGCTGATACCGCGCCCACCCCGCGCGCCGCCGCCCAAGACCCCGGCCCCCGCGCGCCGCCGCAAGACCGCGAAGCTACTGCTGCCCGCTCAACGCTTCGACATCGTGCGGGACCAGTTCGTCCGCCTGCGGCGAGTAGGCTGCCTCGATCCGTTCGACCCGCTTCGCGGTCAGCGCCGAGCCGAATTCCGGTTCGGCGCCGAGCCGTTCGTAGGTGTGGAGAACCTTTTCGCCGAGCAGCGAGATGGTGAAGGTGCCGTCGTAGATGCTCGCGATGTACAGGTTCGCGTTCGCCCTCGCGAAGGCTGCGGCCGGCCCCGGCCCGCGCGCGATCGCTTCCGCGTCTTCGGAGAGCTGGCCGAACCCTCGCTGGGTGAGCAGCATGAAGTTGTGGAAGCCGCGGGCCAGCCGTGGCGCCGGCCCGGCCAGTTCCTGGACGAGGTTGACGATCGGCGGCAGCGGCACCGCGAGGGCTGAGGCGCTCGCGGCCGCGAGCTCGCGTGCCAGCCGCCGGCTCGGGTGGGCCGGCAGTCCGTGTGCGATCTGCGGCCAGACGGCGCGCGCCGCCGCCATCTCGACCGCGACCGGATGCTCCACCGCGAGCAGTTCGCTGGAGAGGAGCACCATGCCGGCCCGTTGCTGGCCGAGTTCGGACGGGGTCTGGGTGGCGTTGCCTTTGAGCAGCACGCCGAGCGTCGCGGCCGCCGCCACGACCAGCACTGCCAGCGCGATCAGCGCCGGCGCCAGCCGAGAGCGGGACCGGGATGATCCCGCCGGCTCGGCGGACGCTGCGGCCGTGAGCTGCCCGCTCACACTCCGAGCAGGTCGACCACGAAGACGAGCGCTTCGTTGCCCGGGATGGTGGGAGGGCTGCCCTTCTGCTTGTAGGCTTCTTCGGCGGGGATGATCAGCTCGCGCCGGCCGCCGACACGCATGCCGAGCACGCCTTTGTCCCAGCCTTCGATCACCTGGCCCTTGCCGAGCGCGAAGCTGAAGGTTTCTTTGCGGTTCCAGGAGGCGTCGAAGACCTTGCCCGTCTTGTAGAGGACGCCGACGTAGTTTACGGTCACGGTGTCGCCGGCCTTCGCCACGGGGCCCGTGCCTTTGATGAGTTCCTTGGTCACGAGCTTGGCGGGCGGCGGCCCGGACGGCGGCTTGACCGTCGGCTCCTTGGAGAGCGGGCCGCTCTTCGGGGTTTGGACGGTCGCGGCGGACGCGGATGACGCCGAGGCTGCGGAGGAGGTGGTGCTCGTGCTTTCGGACTTTTCGAGCTTCTGCAGTTCGGCGGCCGCGTTCGGGCTCTCTTTGCCTGGTGCGATCGCGCTTTCGGAGTTGCTTGAGCCGCAGCCCGCGATCGCGACGGCGGCGAGCAGCGCAGCCAGCACCGGCGCGCCGCTCTTTGGGTTCAGCCTCGGGGTTATCATCGCGAGCAGACTAGCGGACCGTCTGCGCGCGCGCTACGATCACCCTGGACCGTGCTAGGCGGGGAGGTAGCGGTGCCCTGAACCCGCAATCCGCTCTAGCGGGGCTGAACTCCCCCTTTAGGGGCTCAGCTCCGGCCGTCCCGTCGCCCAGGTGCGTCGATGGGTCGGGTCCCGTGCGATGTCGGCCCGTGAACCAGGTCAGGTCCGGAAGGAAGCAGCCTTAAGCGGTCACCTCCAGGCGCGGCGGGAGTGCCGAACCGGAGTCACGGGCCCGGCCGCGCCGCGGACGGACTCCACGGAGGAGGGTGCACGATCCAGCGCCAGCTTCGCTGGCAGCGCCAGCAAAGCTGGCGCGTGCTCCCCTCTGGCA
>DAHVAB010000472.1 GCA_027314825.1 Solirubrobacterales bacterium | reverse complement strand
AACGTGACCGTGTTCGGCGAGTCGGCCGGCGCGCTCAGCGGGATTGCGCTGATGGCGAGTCCGCTCGCAAGGGGACTGTTTCACAAGATCATCCTGCAGAGCGGTTCGCTGGTCTCGTGCGCCGAGCTCACGCGCGCGAGCTTCGGTCAGCCCTCAGCAGAGTCCGGCGGCGAGCGTCTGGCGGGCGAGCTCGGCGCGGCTGGCGTCGCCGCGTTGCGCGCGATAGAGCCAGGCGTGTTGGTGGAGCGGGCCGCGGCGGCCGGGTTCGTGCCGCGGCCGATCATCGATGGCTGGGTCCTGCCGCGGCAGATCATCGAGGTCTTCGATCGCCAGGAGCAGGCGCCGGTGCCGCTCATCGCCGGGTTCAACGAGGGAGAGATTCGTACGCTGCGCGCGCTGCTGCCGCCGCTGCCTGCGAGTGCAGCCGAGTACGAGGCGCGGGTGCGCAGCCTCTACGCGGATCTCGCGCCGCGCTACCTGGCCCATTACCCCTCAGCGAAC
>DAHVAB010000471.1 GCA_027314825.1 Solirubrobacterales bacterium | reverse complement strand
CAACCCCGTCGCTACCGGTGACCGTAGCCAGGACGAGTTCACCCACCGCCAGTGAAGCTGGTGCCCGCACCGTGGTGATGCCGTCGACCTCTGGTGCCTGGTGGGCACTCCTGCCCTGATACTGACCGGCGCCGAGTGATTCCTCGATGACGACGTCCACGTCCTCACCGACGCGGTCGGCGGCCCGCTGGGCCATCAATTCCTCGGCGAGGCTGGACAGCTCACCAACCCGCGCCGCGATGGTGTCCTCATCGAGATGGCCCTCCAGGGTCTGCGCCGTGGTCCCGTCCTCATCGGAGTACCCGAAAATGCCAATGGCGTCCAGGCGCGCCCTGGTCAGGAACTCTTCGAGTTCGGCCACGTCGGCATCGCTCTCCCCCGGGAAGCCGACGATGAAGTTGGAACGGATGCCCGCTGCCGGGCTGGCCAGCCGGATCTGGGCGACCAGGTCACAGAACCGCTCGAGGTCCCCGAACCTGCGCATCGCGCGCAGCACCCGGCC
>DAHVAB010000470.1 GCA_027314825.1 Solirubrobacterales bacterium | reverse complement strand
AGGATCGTGTCGTGCTTGGCCGGCCAGCGGCGGCGTGGCTTGGCGCCGTAGTCGTAGGCCCACACGATCTCATTCAGGAACGCCTCCCGGCCGAACACCTCGTCGAGCAGCAGCTTGCAGTAGTGCGCCTCCCGGTAATCGATGTGGAAGTAGAGCGTCCCGTGCGCAGCGAGGACCCGCCGCGCATGGGCCAGCCGCGGCTCGAGGAACTCCAGATAGTCGCCGAACTCGTCGTCGTAGCGCAGGCTCGACAGAAGTCGCGACCGGTACCGGCGTCCGCCGAATCCGACCCTGGTCGCGCTCTCGTCGGCCACGACCGCGGTCGCCCGATGGATCCGGGCCCGGCCGGTGTTGAACGGCGGGTCCATGTACACGAGGTCGAAGGCGCCGTCCGGCAGGCGCGCGAGCGCGGGGAGGTTGTCTCCCGCCAGCACGAGGTCGTCATCGAGCGAGATCGGGTCCTCGGAGCTCTGCAGGCGCATGCTGGCGTCAAGCTAGCGATGGGCTCGGC
>DAHVAB010000046.1:5381-11217 GCA_027314825.1 Solirubrobacterales bacterium | reverse complement strand
TGAACGCGGACGGCTCAGATCTGACGAGGCTCACGACTGCAGCCAGCACCGAAGGCCCGCAGGACCTGGGCCCCGACTGGCAGACGATCCCGCTGCCCTCCCCGCCGCAGCCGCCGCCCCCCGTGGTGCCGAGCCAGCAGCAGCTTCAGGGTAGGCGTTCACGGGGTGGCGGTTGGGTGAGCAGGATTCGGCGTGTTTGCAAGGAATCTTGCGGGCATGGCGAGTGCTGGGGAGCCTGGAGAGCAGCCGGATCGTGCTGAGCTTGAGGCTGAGAACGCTGAGCTGAGGGCAGAGAATGCTCTGCTGCGCGGGCGGATCGAGGAGCTGGAGCGGCGGTTGGGGCAGAACTCGCAGAATTCTTCGATGTCGCCGTCCTCGGATCCGCCGAGGTCTCGTGCCGAGCGACGTCGTGCCGCGCGCGAGGCCTATAAGCGTTCGATGCGTAAATCCGGCGGGCAGCCGGGTCATGAGGGCAAGCACCGCCAGATGGCCGCGCCTGAGCAGGTCGATAAGAGCTTCGATCATCTGCCCGAGCAGTGCTCGGGCTGCGGGTGGGACTTCAGTGGCGATGAGCAGGATGTCGGCCAGCCGGTGATTCACCAGAAGTGGGAGCTGCCGCCGATCTCCCCGCTGATCTTCGAGTATCGACTGCATCGTCTGCGCTGCCCGGCGTGTGGCAAGAAGACGCTCGCTGACCTGCCGGCCGGAGTGTCAGCCTCGGCGTTCGGGCCGCGCCTTGAAGCGCATATCGCCACGCTCGCCGGTGTCTACCGTCTCTCGCGCCGCCAGACGGCGCAGGTCATCGAAGAGATGCTCGGCTGCCCGATCAGCCTCGGCGGCGTGGACGCGGCGATCATGCGCATGAGCAGGGTTCTCGCCGATCCCTGGGCTGCGCTGGCGCAGGCGGTCCGCGATGCCGACGTCGTGCATGCCGATGAGACGAGCTGGCGCCTTGCCGGCGCTCAACAGTGGCTGTGGCTCGGAGCGGCCGCGCTGGTGGCCTGCTACCGCATCGACCCGCACCGCTCGAAGGCCGCGGCGAAGGAGCTGTTGGGGGAGGACTTCCCGGGGATCGTCGTCTCTGATCGCTACGCCGCCTACCACTTCCTCGACGTCCTGCAACAGCAGCTTTGCTGGGCGCATGCGATCCGCCAGTTGGTGGAGATCTCCGAACGCAGCGGCGCTGCCGGCAAGCTCGGTGAGAAGCTCCTGAAGGACGCGCGGCAGGTGATCGCGCTGCACACGGAGTACCTCGCCGAGGCTCACACCCTTCACTGGCTCAAGCACAAGCTCGCGCCGCTGCGCCAGCACATCCAGAGACTGCTTGAGCAGGGCGAGCGCGGACGCCACCAGAAGACTGCGAACTTCTGCTCAGGGCTGCTTGACGAGTACGAGGCGCTCTGGACATTCTGCGAGGTGCGGGGCATCACCCCGACGAACAACACCGCGGAGAGAGCGCTCCGCGGCGCGGTAATCATGCGCCGCATCCAAGGCGGCACCCAATCCGAGGACGGCAACCGCTGGATCGAGCGGATCCTCTCAGTCAACGAGACCTGCCGCCTGCAACGCCGCGCCGTACTCGACTACCTCACCGCCGCGGCGACCGCCGCCCACCACGGCCAAGCCGCGCCCTCGCTGCTGCCGCGCGCGCCCTGAACGCCACGCGATCTGCCACTCAGCAAGCGTCGACCCCGTGAACGCCTACCCAGATGGAGCCCTTGCGCAAGGCGCTCCGGCTGCCGCGCGTGAACCTTTTCATCGCTGACGACACCGGCCTCGGCAAGACGATCGAGGCCGGGCTGATAGTCCGCGAGCTGCTGCTGCGCAAGAAGGCGAGCTCGATCGTCGTGGCGGCGCCGCCGTCGGTCATCGAGCAGTGGAAGGCCGAGCTCGAGGAGCGGTTCGGATTGACGTTCGAGATACTCGACCGCCGCTACGTCGCAGGCGTCCGGCGTGAACAGGGCTTCGGCGTCAACCCGTGGCGCACCCACAGCCGCTTCCTCGTCTCCCACAACCTGCTGATCGATCCGGCTTACGCCGACCCGCTGCGCGAGTGGCTCGGCGATCTGTTGCCCGGCAGCGTGCTGATCCTCGACGAGGCCCACCACGCCGCGCCCGCCAGTGGCAGCCGCTACGGCATCGAGACCAAGCTGACCCGCGCCGTCCGCGACCTCGGCGCCCGCTTCGAGCACCGCCTGTTCCTATCCGCCACCCCCCACAACGGCCACTCCAACAGCTTCTCGACGCTGCTGGAGCTGCTCGATCCGGCGCGCTTCACGCGCGGCGTCAAGATCCGCGGCAAGCAGCAACTCGAGGACGTCATGGTCCGCCGCCTGAAGGAGGACATCCGCACGGTCCAGGGCGGCGGCTTTCCGCGGCGCGAGGTGCTGGCGGCGCACATCGACGGCCTCCCCGACGACGCCCCAGAGCTGCAACTCTCACGACTGCTTGACGAGTACAGGTCCCTGCGCGAGGCCCGTTACGCCGATGCATCGAACCGCAGTCGCACCACGGCCGGCCTGCTGGCCGTCGGCCTGCAACAACGGCTGCTCTCCTCGATCGAGGCGTTCGCCCGCTCGCTGGAGGTCCACCAGCGGACCATCGCCAAGCAGGCCGAGTGGCACGCGGAGGGCCAGGCCGGCGCCGCACTCAGTGAGGCGGTCGCGATCGATGAGGCGGAGCTGTTCACCGCATCGGCCGGATCCGACGAGGAGGACCACGACGAGACCGCAGCAGACACAGACGAGCGCGCCGTGATCGAGGCGCTGAGTGCTGTTGACGCCCCTTCGGCCGAGGAGAACGAGCTGCTCGACCGCATGGAGCAGGTCGCGAACGAACACCGCCATGAGCCTGACGCGAAGGTCCGGGCGTTGCTTCAGTGGATCCGCGAGAACCAGTGCTCCGGCCTCCCCGAATACGGGAAGGCGCCGGCCGGCAGAACGCCACCCGTCTGGACGAACACTCGCGTGCTGATCTTCACCGAGAGCCGTGAGGGCACCAAGCGCTATCTGCAGCAAGTGCTCGAGCAGGCGATCGCCGGCACCGATCGGGCAGAGCAGCGAATCGCAACGATCACGGGCCTGACCTCCGGCCAGGCCCGCGCGGAGGTCCAGCGCCGGCGACGGGCGCGTCGCGGAGGAGATCGTGGAGGACTTCTCCCAGAAGCTCTGGCAGCACGACTGGCCAGGCAAGCGGCGCCCCGATGTCTACCACGACCCTCGCGCGCTCGACCCCGAGGCGAAGACGGGCATCCTCCACGCCAAGGCGCTCGTCGTGGACGACGCAGTGGCATTCGTCACGTCCGCGAACCTCACCGCGGCCGCATTCGACAGCAACATCGAGGTGGGCGTCCTCACGCATGACGGACTCCTTGCCACCAGCCTTGCGCGCCACTTCCGGCTTCTCATAGACACGGGGCTGCTGGAGCCCATGGATTGAGCCATTGCGGAAGCTCGCTGTGTTCTAGCGCCAGCCGGATCGGGGAAGGCCGAGGATTCACTCCGCACGAACGGCGTCCCAAAAACCACCCAAGCGGTACCGCATCGCTGTACCGCGCGCCGCATCGACCTGCCAGCGAGCGGCCCAGAAACACAGAAACCCGCACAACAATGCGGGTTCCGTGAGGGGTGAGCGAGGGGACTCGAACCCCCGACCGCCTGGACCACAACCAGGAGCTCTACCAGCTGAGCTACGCCCACCACGATGGCTGAGCGGAGTCTAGCGATGACATCATGCATCGTCCGTGATGGTGTGGCCTGGCTGTCGGCCGGCCGGGCATTCGGGCGGCCGGGCATTGCCGCGGCCGGGCGGGGGCGAGTCGCGCGTACGCTTGCCGCCGGCACCTCGCCAGAGGGGACGGTCACGACGTTCGGCGCCGTCCGGTCTCAGGCTCGACGCAACCACAGTGCGCCAGGCCCGCTCTCGGCGGCCCAGCTCTCGACCGAGTCGAGCGCTTCGTCGAGCTCATCGCCCGTCAGCTGGCGGGACCTCCCCTCCTCGATCTTCTCCACTCCCGCCAGTGCCGATCGCGACAGAGAGGCGACGGCCGTGCCGGCGAGCTGGAGGCTCGGGGCCGGGGCGTGCGCAGGGTCACGCTCGCGCGCCAGCCGCCAGACCTCATGCAGCGATATCGGCCCCTCACGCAGGCGCCGGAGCAGTTCGAGTCCCAGCGCGTCAGCCAGGGTCTGGTCCTCGCCTCTTGCCGTCACCACACTCGCCGCCCGCCCTGATGCGGCCAGGAGCTCACCGGTCACATCCCTGCCCTGCCGCGCAGCGACCGACCAGCATCTCCCCATAGTCAGGCTCCCCACCGCCACCTCCGGACCGTCCAGCACGGTGAGCTGCCCCTGGCCGGCGCGCCAGCTGCGTTCGCCGAGCGGCACGGGCTCTCCACGGCACCACGGCTCAACCACCTCTTCCTGCAGCTCCCGGAGGGTCAGATTCAGACGGCGCGCCCTGTCTGAGGCTTCGCGCAGCTCGACATGGAACATTCCCTAAGGCTCGCAGATCGTCGATCGCGGCAGGTGCCGGCCGCCCCTCCCGGGCCCGCGCCCGGCTGGCCGGCTCTGCGAGCGGGCCGTCCGGCGCTCTGAGCGGCCGGTCCGGCGACGCCTATGGCGCGAGCCGCGAGCGCATCACCGCCACGGCCTCAGGACTCTCGTCTATCAACACGTACCGACGCCCGAGCTCC
Organism: Solirubrobacterales bacterium; assembly: GCA_027314825.1. Classification (GTDB taxonomy): domain Bacteria; phylum Actinomycetota; class Thermoleophilia; order Solirubrobacterales; family Solirubrobacteraceae; genus Palsa-744. Next base: position 6,527 of record DAHVAB010000046.1, on the reverse strand, counting down.
ACCGCCGCCGCCCCGAGCGTGCCGCTTCCGGCGAAGAAGTCGAGGCACCAGTCGCCTCTCCTGGTCGACGCGGCCACCATCCGCCGCACGATCCCGAGCGGCTTCTGGGTCGGATATCCCGTCTTCTGCGATCCGCGCGTGGGCACGATCGTGTGCCACCACACATCGGTCGGCAGCTTGCCGCGCGCGGCCTTCTCGGCGCTCACCAGGCCCGGCGCCATGTAGGGCTCGCGGTCCACCTCGTCGGAGTCGAAGTAATAGCGACCCGGGTCCTTCACGTAGACCAGGATCGTGTCGTGCTTGGCGGGCCACCGGCGTCTGGAGCGCCCGCCATAGTCATACGCCCAGATGATCTCGTTGAGAAAACACTCTCTGCCGAATATGTCATCCAGCAGCAGCTTGCAGTAGTGCGCCTCCCTGTAATCGATGTGGAAATACAGCGTTCCCTGCACGGTGAGCAGCCTGCGGGCGTGCATCAGCCGCGGCTCCAGGAATGCCAGGTAGTCCTCGTAGCTGTCCCGGTAGGCCTGCTCCCGCAGCAGCGTCGTGCGATAGCGCCGCCCTCCAAAGCCGGTCCTGTCACCGTCGGCGGCGGCGACCGTGCGCAACGTCGCCCTCCTGCGGGGCGCTCCCGTATTGAACGGCGGATCGATGTATATGAGCTGGAAGGAGCCGTCACGGAAGCGCGGCAGCAGCTCGAGGTTCTCACCGAGGAGAATCTCGTCTCGCCGAGGGCCGATCGCGCCGGGCGCGGCCGCTATCGAGCTGGGGCAAGCCATCGGGCGGCAGGCTACGCCGCGCATCGGATGTGCACAGCCCGGGCGGCATCTCCCTGCATGCGGGCGGGCAGGCCAGCCTGGGCATCGGCTGCGCGCAGCGGGGCGGCATCTCCCTGCATGCGGGCGGGCAGGCCAGCCCGCGCATCGGTGGGCAACGGCCTGGTGGGAGAGGAGCTGGCCGATCTCGGCGCCGGCGCGATCGTCGGCGTTGACATCTTGAAGGAGGCAGCCGCGGCCACCGAGCGCGATCGGCCCGGCATCTACGAGGACTACCGCGTCATAGACCTGACAGACCCCCCTGCCGCCGATCACGCCGCGCTCGCCGAGGCCGGCTTCAACTGCATGACGAGCGTCGCTGCCCTCGGGT
>DAHVAB010000046.1:0-5371 GCA_027314825.1 Solirubrobacterales bacterium | reverse complement strand
GAGACATGCCGCCCGTCGCGTTCGCCCAGGCCTTCGACTACATCGACGACGGCGGCCTGATCGCCTTCACGATCAAGGAGCGCTTCGTGACGCCCAAGCAGGACGAGACCGGATTCAGCAAGCTGATGCGCGGCCTGCAGGAGAACGAGATGATCGAGACGCTGCTCGAGCGCCGCTACCGGCATCGCCTCTCGGTCGGCGGAGACCCGCTCCACTACGTCGCATACGTCGCCGAGAAGCATGCGGGTACGGGAGAGCCGCTCGCGCTCGCGGCCGTCGCGTGAGCCCACACGCGACGGCCGGCGCTCAGGCGACCGCGCGAAGGTGCCGGTAGGGCGCGCCCCGCAGCTCACGCACGAGAGCGTCGATCACCGCTTCACCGTCCTGCTCGCGACCATCGGTGACCGCGCCTATGATGGCCCGCTTGCGCTCCAGCAGCGTCGCGATCGTCTCATCGACGGTCTCCGCAGCCAGCAGGTAGGTCGCATTCACCGCGTCCTGCTGGCCTATCCGGTGGCAACGGTCCTCCGCCTGATCGTGCTTGGCGGGGGTCCAGTCGAGCTCCAGGAACGCGACGTTCGAGGCGCGCGTGAGCGTCAGCCCATGCCCGGCCAGCTCCATCGAGCACACCAACAGCTGGTTAGCGTCGCTGTCGGGGTCCTGGAAGGAGCGCACCGCCGCATCGCGGGCCGCCGGGCCATCCTCGCCGAGGATGTGGAGCGCGCGGGGGAACCGCTCCACCACCGCCCGCTGGATCCGCCGGTGTCGGGCGAACACGACCAGCCGCTCACCGGAGGCCAGAAAGTCGTGGATCCAGCTCAGCGCGGCATGCAGCTTGCCCTCCGCCGCCAGCATCTTCAGCGCGTTCAGGCGCACCAGTCGCTCGGCGCGCAGCGCGGCGGCCACCTTCGCATCCAGCTCCTGCAGGTCCAACGGCTGGCTGCGCAGCCAGGCGATCAGGTCGCGCTCGGCGAGCCGGTATTCCGGCTCGTTGTCGAGCGCCACCGGCACGATCGTCCTCGTCTTCGCCGGCAGCTGCGGCAGCACATCCGCCTTCAGGCGGCGCACGAAGCAGCGCGCCCGCAGATGCCAGTGCAGGCGCAGGTGGGCGTCCGGACCACGAAATCGCTTGCTGAACTGCACGCCGGAGCCGAAGTCGCCCAGACGCCCGATGATCCGCAGCTGCGAGACGAGCTCGCTCGGCCGGTTCATCACCGGCGTCCCGGTGAGAGCCAGCGCCAAGCCACCCGCGGGCAGCGCCTGCCCCAGCCGCTGCATAGCCTGCGTGCGCTTGGCGGCCCCGTTCTTGCAGTAATGGGCCTCGTCGAGCACGAGCGCCTGCGCTCGCAGGCCGATCAGCTGCTCCAGGCGGGCACCGACGATGTCGTAGTTCAGGACCGTGATCTGCGCTCGCGCGAGCTGCCCCGTCGTGCCCGAGAGCACCTCCGCCGTGCGCCGCGGCAGCCACCGGGCGATCTCCCGCGCCCACACGAGCTTCAGGCTCGCCGGGCAGACGACGATCGCGGGATAGGCGCCATCGGCCTCCACGGCGGCAAGCGCCTGGATCGTCTTGCCGAGACCCTGCTCGTCCGCGAGCAGTGAGCGCCTGCGTGCGAGCAGGTAGCTGACGCCGGCACGCTGAAACGGCTTCAGCTCGCCGCCGAGCCCTGGCACCTCCAGCTCCCCGTCACCGGCCTCGGAGAGCGCGACGATCCCGCAGGCGCGCGCGTGCTCCTCCCTTATCTCCTGCAGCAGCTCCAGCGCCGCCGGCTCCACCCACGCCTCGTGCTCCTCGATGAAGGCGTCGAGCTCGGGGACGCAGAACGGGTCCGCGTGGATGGCCGGCAGCCGCTCCTGCTCCGATCGTCGCCCGCCTGCGCTCGGGGGCAGCGCGCCGGGCAGCGCGGCGAACGCGGCGAGATGACCATCGGCGTGGCCCGGGGCGAGCACGAAGGCGGGGTGGTCGTGCACCTCGGAGAGCTGCAGCACCGAAGGCGGCGCCGGCCTACCCTGCTGCAGGGCATCGACGCACCGTCTCGCCGCGGCGGAGAGCCGTGCGCTGGAGCGCGTATTCGCCGGCAGGCTCTCCAGCAGCCGCCAGCTCTCGACGGTGAGCGGCACCGCCACGCCGCCCGGGATGCTCACTCCGTGCTCACGCAGCTGCGCCGGCAGCCGGGAGCTCTCGCCGAGCAGCAGGAACATCGGCTCGCCCGGCTGGCCGCCGACCTCGATCGTGCCGCGCCATGCGGTCGCCCGCCGCAGCCACGCGCCCACGCGCTCCTCCACATCCGCGGCGTGCAACGCCTCCAGCAGAGCGGCGATCTCGATCGCATCCGGGTCGGTGGCGGCGATCGCGACCCGCCCGCCCTGTGCATCCCGCGCACGCAGACCGCGCTCGCCTGCGAGCCTCCTGGCCAGCGGCGCATGCTCTGCCGCGATCACGACCCACCGTCTGCCGAGCCGGTCGCGCAGGAGCTCCACTCCGCGCACAGGCAGCTCAGGGTCGGGGGCCGACGCGGCCGCATCCCGCCTGCCGAGCTCTGTGAGCGCGTGGGTCGCGTCCTCGGTCAGCCGCAGGCCGCCCCGCCCCTCCAGATCCTCAACCAGACGCAGGGCGTCGGCATCCAACGGAGCGAGCGCGCGGGCGATCGCCGGCAGCCGGTATGCCCCCGGGTGCGTGAGCAGCGACTCCACGGTCTCCGGCGCTCGATCGGTCGCGAAGCTCAGCCACCACTCCTCGTCCGGGCGGGCCAGATCGAGCACGCACTCCACGCCGCCTCGCTTCGCTCTGAGGCGTCGCAGCTGCTGCGCGAGCTCCTCGCTGACCACCGACGCGCCGGGCATCACGCACATCAGCCGCGCCACCGCCTCCGCGCGCTCGGGATCGAGCGGGATCCGCCAGACCCTTCCCTCGGGATCCCATCTGCGGCCGGGGATCGCGCGCAGCAGGCGGCGCAGGCCGTCGTGGTAGGGGAAGCGCAGGACCGCCTCCCCGCGGTCCAGGGATGCTTGCAGCGAGAAGGCCACCGTCACTGCACGATACGCGCCGGGGTGGATGGCGCCGGCACTCGCGAGCGCTTACGCGGACGCCGCCGGCCGGCCGGGCTCGGCCGACGAGAGCCGGCGCTCCCGCTTCCCCGGCTGCCCGGGCTCCCCGGGCTCCCCGCGGAGCGTCCCTACTCCCCCACGCACTGCCTGCCTGAAATCGGCTGCTTGAGGATCTGCTCGCCGCCGGAGGTGACGGTCACGGTGGGCAGGCTTTCGAAGGCTTCCAGCACCAGATAGAGCGTCTTCGATTCGCCGGGAGCCAGCGGTCCGAGAGTTTCGGTCTTGTGGATCGGTTCCCTTTCGCCGTTGGGACGCGGCGCGTCCCATTCGACGGTGAACGGAGCGCTTGGCAGCGTCGCGCCGGAGCCGTCGGCGAGCGTCACCGCGACCTTCACTCCGAGGCCTTGGCTCACTTCCGGTTCCAAGCATCCGACGAACTTCGCGGCGGCGATCGGTTCGGCCCTGCATTCGTTGACGATCTGCTCGCCGGCGATCAGCGTCGCGGGGCCGGAGGTGACGGTCAGGGTCAGCTTTTCTCCCGGCTTGAGCGCCAGCGCGATCGTCTCGCTGGCGCCGGGTGCAAGCGGGCCGTACGCCGCCCCCTGAACGTCGAACGAGGCGGCGGCCGTCGGTAGCCGTTCACGGGGTGTCGTGACTGGTGCCGGATCTCCTGCGTGCAGTCCGATCGTCTCCGGGCACTCGGAGGGTCTCAGGGGCTTTGCGCGGTTGGTGCCGGCAGCAGCGATGGGGGTGGCTGGCCGCGGTGGGCTGCGGTGGTAGCGTCGATCAGCCAGTCAAGGACCGGCCGGCCCTGTAGCCGGCAGGTCTCGCGAATCGATTGGATGCGCTCGATCCAGCGGCTGCCGCGGTCTGACTGGGTGCCGCCCTGTAGTCGGCGCATCAGCACCGGATGGCGCATCGCTCGCTCGGCGCAATTGTTGTCGAGGCTGAGATGCGCATCGGGGACGTCGGCGAAGGTCCACAGCGCCTGCTCTTCGGCCAGCAACCCGGCGGCAAAGGCCGCGGCGCGCCGATCGCGCCCTGAGGCGCACTGCTCGAGCAGCGTGTGGATCTCTTCGCGCAGCGGCCCCAGCCGTCGCGCCAGCCACTGCTCATCATGTCCTTGGGCCAAGTACTCGCGGTGGCAACAGATCACGCTGCGCGCCGCCGTGACGAGCTGGCAGCCGCGACGCCCGCTGACCCCGTCGCGTTCGGAGATCGCGACCAGTTGGCGCAGGCAGTGACACCAGCACAATTGTTGTTGGAGAATGTCGAGGAAGTGGTAGCCGGCGTAGCGGTCGGTGATCGCGAAGCCGCCGAAGTCCTCCCCGATCAGCTCCTTGGCGGCCTGCTGACTGCGGGAGGGGTCGATCCGGTAACACGCCATCAAGGCCGAGGCGGCCACCCACAGCCACTGCGTCGCGCCGGCCAGCCGCCAGGTGGTCTCGTCCAGGTGCACGGCTTCGGCCTGGCGGACGGCGTCCTTGAGCTCTGTCCACGGGTCGGCGAGGACGCGACTCACGCGCATGATCACCTTGTCGATCGCGCCTGTCGAAGCGGGGATGCCGAACACCTCGACCACGACCTGGCGGACCTGCTCGCGCGAGAGCCGAAAGACGCCGGCGAGCATCACGATGTGCGCCTCAAGGCGCGGCCCGTAACCAGAGAGCGCAGGACCCGGAAGATCGGCCAGCACCGGCCGCCCGCAGCAAGGACAGGCCAGGCGCAACCGCGCGTGCTCGAAGATCAGCGGCCTGGCCGGTGGCAGCTCGTACTGCTGGTGGAGCACGGGATCGCCAAGACGCTGCTCAGAGCCGGAGAACAGATGCCCACACTCGCAGCGCTCCGGAAAATGCACGACACGCCTATCGACACGCTCGCGCGCGACCATCTCCCGGCCCTTGCCCTCATGGCCCGGCTGGCCGCCCGTCTTGCGCATCGAACGCTTATACGCTTCGCGCGCCAGACGCCGACGCTCCGCCCGCGACTTCGGCGGATCCGAGGAAGGCGACATCGAGCTGTTACGCGAATCGCGAGCCACGCGCCGCTTCAACTCGTCGATCTCCGCACGCATCTGCGCCAGCTCGCCGAACATGCTCACCACCAGCTCGCGTGCCGGCTCGCCACCAGCCACAGCGACCGCTTCCGCCTCATCGCGCCGCACGTCCGCAAGATTCCATGCAGCTCGCAGGAACCCTGCTCAACGGAGCGAGACCCCGTGAACGGCTACCCACCGTCCAGCCACCGGGCGACGCCTTCCGGCCGTAGGGCGACGCCTTCCGTGTGCCGAGCGAGCGCATCGGGCGACACCGTCCAGCCACCG
>DAHVAB010000469.1 GCA_027314825.1 Solirubrobacterales bacterium | reverse complement strand
AGGAGGCGGGCGCAGGTGGCCAGGAAGGCATCGTGCCACCGCCAGTCGACCGCCTCGATCATCTCGACCGACACCAGCTTGTCGTAGGTGCCGTCGAGGTCGCGCCAGTCCCGGCCGAGGACGGTGACCCTGCCGGCCAGACCGGCCGCCTCCACCCGCTCGACGGCGAGGGCGCGCTGCTCGTCGGAGATGGTGGTGGTGGTGACGTGCGCGCCGTAGTGGCGGGCGGCGTGGATGGCCAGCCCGCCCCACCCGGTGCCGATCTCGACCAGCCGGTCCCCGGGGCGGAGGTCCAGCTTGCGGCAGAGGCGGTCGAACTTGGCCCGCTGGGCGTCGGCCAGGTCCATCCCCTCGTCCTCGAACACCGCGCACGAGTACGCCATGGTCTCGTCCAGCATGAGGGCGAAGAACTCGTTGGACAGGTCGTAGTGGGCCCCGATGTTGCGGCGGTCGGTCGTGCGGTCGGGACCGCGCCTCGCCACCAGGTCGAGGACGGGTGCGACACGGGGGACGGCACC
>DAHVAB010000468.1 GCA_027314825.1 Solirubrobacterales bacterium | reverse complement strand
ACACGTCCCCGGCCGCGGCCGGGGAGGCCGCCTCGCCCCTGGCCCGGGCGACGCCCGCCGCGGAGATGACCCCGGTGGCGGCCAGCTCGTCCAGGTCGGCGGGTACGCCCATGAACTGCCTGCGGGGCAGCGGCCGCAGCCCGCCCCTGGTGTAGATGGCCGAGGATGTCACGCCGGCCGGCACCAGGTCCCCGCCGAGGCCTGCCGCCTCGATCAGCGCGACGCCTTCCGGGCGCCGCGCGAGGAGCGCCTCGGCCCCTTCGTCCACGGACACCCCGGCGATGTCCGACGTCTGGAGCTTCCCGCCCAGCCGGGGCGAGCCCTCGAGCACCGTGACCCGGACCGGTGCGGCGGCGAGGAAGAAGGCCGCGGCGAGGCCGGCGATCCCGCCGCCGATCACCGCGACATGCGGAGTTGCGTCAAACGTCATGGCCTAAATTTAGCGCCAGAGGCGGACAGTGCCGTCCTTGCCCGCCGAGGCCAGGGCACGGCCGTGCGGGCTGAACGCCACGTCGTTGA
>DAHVAB010000467.1 GCA_027314825.1 Solirubrobacterales bacterium | reverse complement strand
TCCACGGCGGCGTCCAGATCGGCATCCCCGAAGACGAGGAAGGGGGCGTTGCCACCCAGCTCCATGGAGATGCGCAAGACCCCTTCGGCGGCCCGGGCATAGAGATTGCGCCCCACTTCGGTCGAGCCGGTGAAGGAGAGCTTGCGCAGGCGTCGGTCCCCGTACAGCGGCTCCAGGGTCGGGCCCGAGCTGGACGTGGTGATGACGTTGAGCACCCCGGCGGGCAGTCCGGCGTCTTCCAGGATCCGGGCCAGGCAGAGCATCGACAGAGGCGGGCCGATCTTGCGGGTGCCCATGGCTATGGGAAAGTTCCAGGGGGTGATGAACAGGCAGGGTCCCACGGGCTGGCGCATGGTCAGCAGGCGCCCCTTCCCGTCGGGGGCCACCAGCCAGTCACCCCTCACCCGCACCGCCTCCTCCGAGAACCAGCGGAAGAACTCCGCCGCGTAGGCGATCTCGGACCTCGAATGATCGAGGGGCTTGCCCATCTCCACCGTCATGACCAGGGCCAGCTCCTCGGT
>DAHVAB010000466.1 GCA_027314825.1 Solirubrobacterales bacterium | reverse complement strand
CACGATCCGGCGAGTCGATGTGCAGCGCCGCCCTGCGTCTATAGGGAGTCGCATCGCGCTCACGGCCGGCGGAGGCCGCCATGATCCTCTACGAATTCGCTCCCACCCGCTCGATCCGCGCTGCTGGATGCTCCAGGCGCTCGGCGTGGAGTTCGAGGCCATTGCCGTGACTCTGGAGGCGGGCGGGCACAGACGTCCGGAATTCCTCGCCGTCAATCCCGCGGGAAAGGTCCCGGCGCTGGTCGATGGCGGTTTCGTCCTCACAGAGTCCGCCGCGATCGTGCTCCATCTCGCCGAGACGTATCCCGAGCGGGGCTTCCTGCCCGCAGATCTTCACTAACGTGCCCGCACTCGATCAGCCATCCGCTCGGATGGCGCAGCCGGCACACCGGTTCGGTCGCCGGGAATCCGCCTCTGCCCACAGAGTCGCTGACGCGCACTTCGATGAGCTTGCCAGCGTCCGCCACCACGCTGCTCGGCGGGGGCACGATCCCTTTGTCCGACAGCTGCCGTTGCACCCTG
>DAHVAB010000465.1 GCA_027314825.1 Solirubrobacterales bacterium | reverse complement strand
GGCCACCTGGTGGGTGTGCCCCAGCCGGTCCTTGGGGCGCTCAGCGAGCAGACCCGGGCCTCCATCCCCCTCCTGCACGGCCTGATGCCCAACTTCGCCTTCCCTCAGTCCTCCCTCATCTACTTCCAGTTCGTCTTCGCCGCCATCGCTCCGGTGATCCTGGCCGGCGGCATCTTCGGGCGGATGAACCTCAGGGCCTGGATGATCTTCGTGCCGGTCTGGTCGCTGCTGGTGTACAGCGTCAACGCCTTCATGATCTGGGGGGGTGGCTGGCTCTCCCAGTTGGGGGTCGTGGACTACAGCGGCGGCTACGTGATCCATGTGGCGGCCGGCATCTCCGGTTTCGTCGCCGCCCTGGTGGTCGGGCCGAGGACCGACCAGGATCAGCGCGACTTCAAGCCCAACAACATGCTGCTGGCGATCGCCGGGGCCGGGATCCTCTGGCTCGGGTGGAACGGCTTCAACGGGGGCGACCCGTATTTCGCCGGCTCGGACGCCGCCGCTGCGGTTCTCAACACCAACCTGG
>DAHVAB010000464.1 GCA_027314825.1 Solirubrobacterales bacterium | reverse complement strand
ACGGCAGGCGGGGGAGGAGTGGGTGGACATGAGCCACCCCGGCAGCCCTCTCAGCCGGGGCCACGCCCACCCGGTCGCCCAGCTGGTGCGCGAGATCGAGGACATCTTCTCCTACCTCGGCTACCAGTCAGTCTCCGGTCCGGAGCTGGAGGACGACCTGCACAACTTCCAGCTTCTCAACATGCCCCCCGAGCATCCGGCCCGGGACGCCCAGGACACCTTCTACCTGGCGGCCCCGGCCGCCGGCTGGCTCTACCGCACCCACACCTCGCCGGTGCAGATGCGGGCGATGCTCACGTCCAAGCCGCCGCTGCGGATCATCGTGCCCGGCAAGGTGGCCCGGCGCGACAACCCGGACCCCACCCACAACCCGGTCTTCCACCAGGTGGAGGGGCTCTGTGTCGACTCGGGGGTGACCGTGGGCGACCTCAAGGGGACTCTGGAGTACGCCCTCCGGGCGCTCTTCGGCCGGGATCGGCGGGTTCGGCTGCGGGCCAGCTTCTTCCCCTACACCGAGCCCAGCCTC
>DAHVAB010000463.1 GCA_027314825.1 Solirubrobacterales bacterium | reverse complement strand
CGGTCCTGCATCAGCATGCCGCCGATCACCGGCTTGGCCTCCAGCGAGCCGGCCCCTGCCGCGTCGCCGGCGGCGAGCACGGACTCATCGAGCGAGAGCAGCCGCACGTTCTTCTTTCGCTGGAGGATCTCCAGGGCATCCTCCTCGAAGCCGGGCGCCAGCAGAACCTCGACGAACTGCCCGGAGATCGCCTCGGCGGTCGCGGCGTCGATCGGCCGGTTGAGCGCGATCACCCCGCCGAACGCGCTCAGCGGATCGCAGGCCAGCGCGCGCTCGTAGGCGGCCAGCGGCGCCGGCGCAACGGCGCAGCCGCACGGATTGTTGTGCTTGACGATCGCGCAGCAGGGCTCGGAGAAGTCGTAGGCGAGCTCCAGCGCGGCGGAGAGGTCGAGCAGGTTGTTGAACGAGAGCTCCTTGCCGTGCAGCTGGCGCACGCCCGAGAGAAGGTGGCGCTCCGCGCCGACCTGCGCGTAGTAGGCGGCCCGCTGGTGGGGGTTCTCGCCGTAGCGAAGGCCCATCACCTTCTCGTATGC
>DAHVAB010000462.1 GCA_027314825.1 Solirubrobacterales bacterium | reverse complement strand
CAAGATCCGGTCGCTGCCGGCCCTCTCCCCCGGCGGCCGGCTGACCGCCGCGGTATCAAGCTCCATCGCCGACGCGGCGGCCGCGCTGCTGGTGGTGAACGAGGCCGGACTGCGCGCGCACGGGCTGACGCCCCGGGCCCGGATCCATCACATGTCCGTTCGCGGCGCCGATCCGGTGTGGATGCTGACGGCGCCGATACCGGCCACGGCGCACGCGCTGGCTAAGGCCGGGATGACGCTGGCCGACATCGACCTGGTCGAGATCAACGAGGCGTTCGCCCCGGTCGTCCTCGCCTGGGCCGCCGAGACCGGCGCTGACCTGAACCGGGTCAACGTGAACGGCGGGGCGATCGCCCTCGGCCACCCGCTCGGCGCCACCGGCGCCCGGCTGATGACCACGCTGCTGCACGAACTCGAGCGCACCGGCGGCCGGTTCGGCCTGCAGGTCATGTGCGAAGGCGGCGGGCAGGCCAATGTCACGATCATCGAGCGCCTCGGCTGACGCCGGACGCGCCAGCACAGCAGGCCAACGGCGCC
>DAHVAB010000461.1 GCA_027314825.1 Solirubrobacterales bacterium | reverse complement strand
GGCAGCGGTGCCTCGGTGCTGGTGCTCGACCGCTACGAGATCGGCGAGAAGCAGACCTCGGCGTGCGGGATCCCGACGCTCTGGCTCGAGGCACTAGAGCTCACCGAGGCGCTGCAGCAGACCTTCGGCGAGCTTGTCATCCACACTCCGCACGCGACCGCTCGCTACCAGCTGCCGTGGAGCTTCTCGACGTTCGACTACCGGGCCCTGTGCGGGCTGCTGGCGGATCGGCTCCCGCCCACCGAGTTCGAGTTCGAGACGGCGATGGTCAGCGGCCGCACGGGTGACACGGTGCACACCGACCGCGGCGACATCACGGCGCCGCTTGTCGTCGATGCGCTCGGCTGGCGGCGGGTGCTTGGCGCCGGCGAGCCGATCCAGCCCCCCGACGCGTACCTGAGCCGCGGGCTCGAGGTCCATCCCGCCGGCACCGGCTCGGAGCTAGAGATCTGGATCGACCGGGCGGTGATTCCCGCCGGCTACGGCGGGAGCTTTCCCGCCGCCGATGAGGTACGGGTCGGCGTCGGCTCATTCCGCCC
>DAHVAB010000460.1 GCA_027314825.1 Solirubrobacterales bacterium | reverse complement strand
GATGAGACGATCGTCGAGATCTCGACCGATAAGGTCGACTTGGAGCTGCCCTCCCCGGCGAGCGGAACCGTCACCGAGATCCTGGTCTCCGAGGGGGACACGGTCGGCGTCGGCGTCGTGATCGCAAGGATCGCCGTCGGCGGGGAACCGACTGCCGGACAGGCCGCTTCCGCGCAGCCCACCGCCGGACAGGCCGCTGCAACGGCGTCGGCCGCCCAAGCCGATCGAGCCGGCGAGCCCGCGTCGGCCGCCCGAGCCGACGGAGCCGGCGAGCCCGCACCGGCCGTCGCCGGCCAGTCCAACGGAGGTGGTGGCGCCGCGGGCACGCCGCCCGCTCCCCCGGGCACGGCCGGCGGGGGCCGCGGCCAGCTCGTGGATGTGGTTACGCCGGCCGCCGGCGAGTCTGTGACCGAGGGCACGATCCTCGAATGGCACGTCAAGGTCGGCGATCCGATCAAGACGGATGAGACGATCGTCGAGATCTCGACCGATAAGGTCGACTTGGAGCTGCCCTCCCCGGCGAGCGGAACCGTCACCGA
>DAHVAB010000045.1:11153-11411 GCA_027314825.1 Solirubrobacterales bacterium | reverse complement strand
CGGCTTCGAGGCCGACGATGTGATCGCCTCGCTGGCCGAGCGGGCGCGCTCGGCGCAGATCCCGGTCACGATCGTCACCGGTGATCGCGACATCTTCCAGCTGATAGACGAGGACGGCCTGATCGAGGTGATGGCGACCGCGCGCGGGATCACCGACACGAAGACCTACGACCGCCGAGCGGTGCTGGAGCGCTACGGAATCCCGCCCGAGCTGATCCCCGACTTCTACGGCCTGAAGGGCGATCCCTCCGACAACAT
>DAHVAB010000045.1:0-11143 GCA_027314825.1 Solirubrobacterales bacterium | reverse complement strand
GGGATTCGGGGGATCGGTGAGAAGACGGCCAGCGAGCTGATCCAGAGGTTCGGCAGCCTGGAGGAGGTGCTCGCCCGGGTCGATGAGGTGGGAGGGGCCAAGCGCAAAGAGAGCCTGATCGAGCAGGCCGAGGAGGCGAGGGTCTCCAAGCGGCTTGCGAGCATCCGCCGCGACGTGCCGGTCGAGTTCGACGCAGCCGCGGAGCTGGCGCGCGAGCCGGACCGCTCGCGGCTGCGGGAGGCCTTCTCCGAATATGAGCTGCGCGCGCCGTTGAAGCGGCTGGAGGAGGCGCTCGGCGAGGCGGCGCCATCGGCGGCGGCGGGCGATGGTGAGGGTGGCGGCGGGATCTCGGCACGGCTCGTGCGCGGAGTCCCGGCCGACGCTGCCGGCCTGGAGGGTGAGGAGCTGTGCCTCGCCCTCGGCCCGGCGCCGGCGCCGGAGGGAGAGCTCTTCGCACAGGGCGCGCCGTGGCGCTTCGCCCTTGCGGCGGGCGAGACGGTGCTCGCCGGCGAGTGCGAGAGCCCGGCGGAGGTGGTGGCCGCCTGTGGCGATCGTCGCGTGGTCGCCCATGACGCGAAGGCGCTCGGCGACGTGCCGCCCGGGCTCGCCCACGACACGATGATCGCCGCCTACCTGCTCGATCCGGCGCGGCGCGGCTACCCGCTGGCCGAGCTCTGCGAGGAGAGGGGCCTGCAGAGCCCGCTGGAAGATCCGCTGGCCGCCGACGCAGTGATGATCTGCGCCCTGGCGAGCTGGCAGCGCGAGCGGCTCGCCGAGCGCGGCCTCACGCAGGTGATGGATGAGATCGAGCTGCCCCTGATCGGAGTGCTCAGGCAGATGGAGCGGGCCGGGGTGCGGTTGAACGTGGGCAGGCTGGAGCAGATCACCGAGAAGGTCCGTGCGGAGATGGCGAGCCTCGAAGGGGAGATCTTCTCGCTCGCCGGCGAGGAGTTCCTGATCTCCTCCCCGCAGCAGCTCGGCGAGATCCTGTTCGGCAAGCTCGGCCTCTCGCGCAAGCGGCGCGGCAAGACCGGCTACTCGACCGACGCGCGGGTGCTGCAGGCGATCCGCGAGGAGCACCCGATCGTGGTGAAGGTGGAGCGTTGGCGGGAGCTCTCCACGCTGGTGAAGACCTACCTCGACGTGCTGCCGCAGATGGTCGATGAGGGCTCGCGGATCCACACCACCTTCCTGCAGGCGGTCGCCCAGACGGGCAGGCTCTCCTCGACCAACCCGAACATGCAGAACGTCCCGGTCCGCACGCCGCTAGGCCGCGAGATCAGGCGCTGCTTCGAGGCGGAGCCCGGATCGGTGCTGATATCCGCCGACTACTCGCAGATCGAGCTGCGGGTGCTCGCCAACGTGGCCGACGAGCAGGTGCTGATGGAGATCTTCTCCCGCGGGGAGGATGTGCATACGGCGACCGCGGCGGAGGTCTTCGGCGTCGCCCCGGAGGATGTGGACTCCTCCATGCGCTCCAAGTCGAAGATGATCAACTACGGGATCGTCTACGGCCTCTCCGATTTCGGCCTGGCCGATCGCCTGAACATCGGCATCGAGGAGGCGAAAGCGTTCATCGACGCCTACCTGCACCGGTTCTCCAGGGTCGAGGCGTTCATGCGGGAGACGATCGAGAGCGCCAGGCAGCAGGGCTATGTGAGCACCCTGTGGGGAAGGCGCCGCCAGATCCCGGAGCTCCAGGCCCGCAACTTCCAGGTTCGCGCCCAGGGTGAGCGCCTGGCGGTGAACACGGTGGTGCAGGGCACCGCGGCCGACATCATCAAGCTGGCGATGATCCGCTGCGCCGACGCGCTCGCCGCCGAGCGGATCCCAGCCCGCCTGATCCTCACGATCCACGACGAGCTGCTCTTCGAGCTGCCCTCCGAGGAGGCGCAGGTGCAGGCGGCCACGAGCGTGATCGAGCGGGAGATGTGCGGCGTCTGGGAGCGTGAGCCTGCGCTGGCCGTCGACATCGGGGTGGGCGAGAACTGGCTGGCGGCGAAGTGAGCGCCGGTCAGGTCGCCGGCCGGCACGGAGCTGTGCGCTCGCCGAGCATCGTTCCGTCTGCGATTGGCAGCGCAACTTCCCCCAGGGCGGCATCATGACAGCAAGTTGGTTGATGCTATGATGCCTCCATGCGCACGACTGTGACGCTGGACCCCGACGTGGATGCGAAGTTGAGGCAGACGATGCAGCAGCGGGGATGCTCGTTCAAGACTGCTCTCAACGACGCGCTGCGATCGGGGCTGGGCGGCGGTGCCCCAGCGAGCAAGCGCTTCCGTGTGCGCGCACAGCCGATGGGCCTTCGCCCGGGCATCAACATCGACAAGGCGCTCACGTTGGCGTCCGAGATGGAAGACGCGGAGATCGTGCGCAAGCTCGAACTGGGCAAGTGAAGCTTCCTGACGCGAACCTTTTCCTGTACGCATACGATGCGCGGTCTCCGCGACAGCCGGCTGCTCAGGAATGGTTGGAGCGAACGCTGTCGGGCGCGGAGACGGTTGGTCTCTCGTGGATCGTGCTGTTGGCGTTCATCCGCCTGTGCACGCGTCCGCAGGTTGTCGAGCAGCCGCTGACGGCCGATCACGCGATGGAGCTCGTGGAAAGCTGGCTTGAGCAGCCGTGCGTGACTGTGATCCAGTCCACACGACGGCATGCTGGCGTCCTTCGTGACCTGCTGATTCCGTTGGGTACCGCGGGCAACCTGACAAGCGACGCGCACCTCGCTGCGCTGTCAATCGAGCACGGCGCGACCGTCTACTCCTGCGATTCCGACTTCGCCCGCTTTCCCGGCGTGCGCTGGGTCGATCCGCTGAGATAGATCGGTGGCCTGGCGTTAGGCAGGCCGCCCGCCTACTCGGCGTCGGAGTCCTCGCCCGGCTGCTTGATCTCGCCGAACGCGCTTTCGAAGTCGGCGAGGTTCTCGTTCAGCGAGCGCAGCAGGTCGAAGACGATCGTCGGCGGCAGCCGCACGCGAGAGACGACCTGGGCGCTCATCGTGCCGTTCTCGCCGCCGGCGAACGGCTGTATCACGCAGAAGTCGATCGCGAAGTCGTGCTGTGTGTGCCAGACGCCCACGAGGTTCGCGTAGTGGCCGGCCACCTGGTCGGCCGGCACGTTGATCCGCAGCTCGGGCGCCTCGTCGTCCATTGCTCTCCTAAGTCTCGCAGCATCTCCGAGGGAAGGGACAGTGGCTGCGGCGGCGCGCTCAGGCGCTCACGCGGTCGCCGGCGCCGTCCGCGCACGGGGCGCGGCGCTCCGCGGCGGGTCGTGCTCGACGAACGACGGCGGGGCGATCGCCAGGTAGTGCTCGAATGCCCAGCGGGAGAGGCCGCGGCGGCCCATCGCTTGGGACAGGCCGGTGACGGCCGGTGTATTGGTGAGGCGCCCGATCAAACGCTGGCTTCTCAGCAGCCAGCGGAACTTCCACTCATGGGAGTCCGAGAAGGCGGCGTAGGCGGCCAGCGCCTGCTCGACGGAGGCTCTGCCCTCGATCACCGCGTGCAGCTGCCGGCCGCAGGCGATCCCGAAATAGAGGGCGGTCCTGATCCCCTCCGCGGTCAGCGGCAGGCAGTGCCCGGCTGAGTCTCCCACGAAGAAGACGCCGCCTTCGACGGCGGGGCGCAGCTGATGGGGAATCCAGTTGCCCTGGTAGCCGTCGGCCGGCCGGCTCAGGTCGGCGGCGAGGCGCACCGTCGGCTCCTTGACGTGATGGGAGGGCCAGAAGGAGCCGATGCCGACCCGCACCTCCTCGCGCGCGGGGAAGCTCCAGCCGTAGCCGGCCCTCACATAGCCGGCGTCGATCCAGAGCTCCATCTCCGCTCCCTGCCCATCCGGATGCACCTCCAGCCCGCGCGAGAGGCGTGCGTTCGGGGGCTGTATCTCCATCGCCTGGGCGAGCACCCGCCGCCAGCCGAGGCCGTCGACCACCAGCGGGGCGCGGATGTCGCCGCGATCCGTGTGCACGGTGTGCGGGGCGCCCGTCTCCGCGGCGGCCCGCGTGATGCCGTTCACCTTCGCGGTCTCGAAGGCGCTCTGCGGCAGCCGCGCCTGCTCCCAGAGCAGCCCGCAGAGCTGCCGGTAGTCGAACGTGGAGAAGCTCCACGGCAGCTCCCAGCGGACGCTCGCCCAGGGGGTGTGCACGAGCAGCGAGTCGAAGCTCTGGCGCAGCGAGTCCTGCAGGCCCATCCGCGTGAGCCACTCGGTGGGGATGCCGCAGGCGGAGGTCTGGCGCTCTCCGATCTCGTAGCGATCCACCATCAGCACGTTGGCGCCGGAGCCCGCAAGCTCCCTTGCGACGGCCAGCCCGGCGAAGGAGGCGCCGCAGATCAGGACGTCGCAATCGGCCTCTATGCGGGTCCGCTGGGCGCCCCGCTTGGTGGCTCTGATCGGCATCGCGGCAATGATAGGCGCGGCGCCGAGCCCCGGCGTGCGCCCTGCGCTACCCTTGCAGCCGTGCAGACCATGATCGAGAACCCCGAAGCGAAGGTGGTGGAGGGGTCGAACGGCCTCCTCTTGGAGATAGATGGGCAGATCGTGCCCAACTACGACGCGACTCTCAAGCCCTTGGAGGAGGGTCAGGTCGTCACCGGACACGTCGTCCGGATCGACAAGGACGAGGTGCTGGTCGACGTCGGCTACAAGTCGGAGGGCGTGATCCCGGCCGGCGAGCTGTCGATCCGCAAGTCGATCGACCCCAACGACGAGGTCGCCCTCGGCGAGGAGGTCGACGCGCTGGTCCTGATCAAGGAGGACCCCGAGGGCCGCCTGATCATCTCCAAGAAGCGCGCCCGCTTCGAGAAGGCCTGGCGCCGGATCGAGGCCGCCGCCGAGTCCGGCGAGCCGGTGAAGGGCAACGTGATCGAGGTCGTCAAGGGCGGCCTGATCATCGACCTCGGCGTGCGCGGCTTCCTGCCCGCCTCGCTGGTGGACATCCGGCGCGTGCCGAACCTCGACGAATACCTGGGCACCGAGATCGAGACGAAGGTGATCGAGCTCAACCGCTCCCGCAACAACGTCGTGCTCTCGCGGCGCGCCGTCCTGGAAGAGGAGCGCAAGGAGGTTCGCCAGCAGATCCTCGACCGCCTCCAGCCGGGACTCGTCGTGGAGGGACAGATATCCAACATCGTCGACTTCGGCGCCTTCGTCGACCTCGACGGGATCGACGGCCTCATCCACATCTCCGAGCTCTCCTGGTCACATGTCAACCATCCCAGCGAGATCCTCAAAATCGGCGACACCGTCCAGGTGAAGGTGCTCGACATCGACCGTGGCCGCCAGCGGATCTCACTCGGCCTCAAGCAGACTCAGGAAGACCCCTGGCAGCGGATCGTCGACACCTACAACGTCGGCGACGAGCTCGAAGGCAAGGTCACCAAGGTCGTCACCTTCGGCGCGTTCGTGGAGATCCTCGACGGGGTCGAGGGTCTCGTCCACATCTCCGAGCTCGCCCCGCACCACGTGGAAAGCCCGCGTGAGGTCGTGCACCCCGGCGATGAGATCAGGGTGAAGATCATCGAGATCGACTCCGAGCGGCGGCGACTGTCGCTCTCGGCCAAGCGGGTCGAGGATCAGATCCTGCCGATCAAACGGGCGGCCGAGTCGGCGTCCGAGCCGGAGCCTGACGGAGCGTCCGAGCCGGAGCCTGTCAGCGACTCGCAGGCGGACGCGGGCACCGAGCCGGAGGCCATCGCGCCCGAGGCCGTCGCGCCCGAGGCCGTCGCGCCCGAGGCCGCAGTGGAGCCGGAGGCTGCGGCCGAGACGGGCGTCGCGCCCGACACCGTTGCGCCGGAGGCTGCGGCTGAGGCATCTGTCGAGCCGGCCCTCGCGCCCGAGGCCGCAGTGGAGCCGGAGGCTGTCGCCCGCGAGGAGGCCGAGACGGGCGGCGGTGAGCAGGCCGACCTGCAGGCCGCCCCCGTGGAGAGCGACGAGACGGCAGAGCAGCAGGGCTGAGCGGAACGCGGCGGCGGCAGGCGGGCCCGTGGCGGTTGCGCTGATCGGGCTGACCGGCGGCATGGGCGCCGGCAAGAGCACCGCTCTGACCGCGCTCGGCCGGCTCGGCGCCGAGACGCTCTCCTCCGACGCGATCGTCCATGAGCTCTATGGCGATCCGCGGGTCCGCGACGCGGTGCTCGAGCGGTTCGGCTCGCAGGTGGCTCCCGGCGGCGTGGTCGACCGGCGCGAGATCGCGCGGATCGTGTTCGCCGACGCGGGGCAGCGCGAATGGCTGGAGGGGATGCTCTGGCCGCTGGTCGGCGAGCGGATCGACGCCTGGATCCATGAGGTGCGCGAGCGCGCCACGCCGCCACGCGCCGCGGTGCTGGAGGTGCCGCTGCTCTTCGAGTCGGGGATGGCGGAGGCCTTCGACGCGACGATCGCCGTCGTGACATCGGAGCGCAAGATCGCCGAGCGGACCGCGGAGCGCGGCCTGCTCGGCGTGGGCGGGCGCAACAGTCGCCAGCTCACCCAGGAGCAGAAGGCGCAGCGGGCCAGCTTCGTGGTGTCCAACGATGGCAGCGTCGAGGACCTGGAGCGTGAGCTGTCCTTGATCCTTGACAAGCTTCAGCGATGAGCCGCGAGGCATCCACGCGGGCTGGAGCCGGCGCCGAAGGCGCTCCGGGGCGCGAGCCGGGGTCAGCCGCGGGGCGCGCATCCGGTCGGCCCGCGGCCCGCCCACGCCCCAAGTCCTCCGCCGGCGGCGCGCCGAGCCTCGCGCGACGGCGGCTGCGGCTCGTGCTCGTGCTTCTCGCCCTGGCCGGCGTCATCACCGGCATCGCGCTGACGGCGAAGATCCGTCGGGAAAAGCGGCTGCCGCTCGGCGACCAGGCGATCATCAGGGTCCAGGCCGAGCGCAAGCATCTGGACCCGGCCCTGATCGCAGCCGTCATATACACCGAGAGCAAGTTCGTGCCGCGGGAATCATCGGCGGGCGCGCAGGGGCTCATGCAGGTGATGCCCGCGACGGCCGGCTTCCTGGCCAGGCGCAGCGGCGGCATCGGCTTCACCGTGGCCGACCTCGGCAGGGCGAGCGTGAACATCGCCTACGGCAGCTACTACCTGCGCTATCTGCTCAACCGCTACGGCGGCGACAAGCTCGCTGCGCTCGCCGCATACAACGCCGGGATAACGGCCGTGAACCGCTGGATCGGACGGGCCCATGCGGAAGGCCGCAGTCTCGCCATCGCCGACATCGGCTACCCGGAAACGCGGGCGTACGTGCGCAACGTGCTGCACGCGGAGGCCGTCTATCACGCCGACTACCCGATCGCGCTCGGCGGCGGGTAGGCGCCGGCGCCGCTAACTTGGGTATCCCAGATGCCGGAGCTCCGTCTCGACCCGATCTTCACCCCGACGGCCGACCAGCCGCGCGCGATCGCCCGGCTGGCGGAGAGCCTGAGTGCCGGCGAGCAGTTCCAGACGCTGCTCGGCGCGACCGGCACCGGCAAGACGATGACGATGGCGGGCGTGATCGAGGCGGTGCAGCGTCCGACGCTCGTGATCGCGCACAACAAGACGCTCGCCGCCCAGCTCTGCAACGAGTTTCGCACCTTCTTTCCCGAGAACGCGGTCGAGTACTTCGTCTCCTACTACGACTACTACCAGCCGGAGGCCTACGTCCCCTCCAAGGATCTCTACATCGAGAAGGACTCCGCCATAAACCAGGAGATCGACCGCCTGCGCCACGCCGCGACCGCTGCCGTCTTCGCGCGCCGGGACGTGATAGTCGTCGCCTCGGTCTCCTGCATCTACGGCCTCGGCTCGCCGGAGGTCTACGAGATGAACGTGCAGCTGCTGCGCAAGGGGGAGGTGACCGACCGCGACGAGCTGATGCGAAAGCTCGTCTACATCCAGTACAACCGCAATGACACCGTGCTCTCGCGCGGCACCTTCCGGGTCAAGGGGGAGACCCTGGAGGTCTTTCCCGCCTACGCGGAGACCGCCTACCGCGTCATCTTCTTCGGCGACGAGGTGGAGAGCATGCAGGAGTTCGACCCGCTCACCGGCGAGGTCTCCGCCGCCGACCTGGAGCACATCGCGATCTGGCCGGCCACCCACTACAACGTCAAGGAGGGCACGGTGGAGGCGGCGGTCGCCGAGATCGGCCGAGAGCTCACCGAGCGCTGCGCCGAGCTGGAGGCGCAGGGCAAGCTGCTGGAGTCCCACCGGCTGCGCCAGCGCACGCAGTACGACATGGAGATGCTCAGGGAGATGGGCTTCTGCTCCGGCATCGAGAACTACTCGCGGATCCTCGACGGCAGGAAGCCGGGCGAGCGGCCCTACTGCCTGATCGACTACTTCCCCGAGGACTTCGTCTGCTTCATCGACGAGTCCCATCAGACCGTTCCCCAGCTGGGAGGGATGTACGAGGGCGACCGCTCGCGCAAGCAGACCCTCGTCGACTACGGCTTCCGGCTGCCGAGCGCGCTCGACAACCGCCCGCAGAGATTCGAGGAGTTCCTCTCGATCACCCCGCAGCTGCTCTTCGTCTCCGCCACCCCCGGCGAGTTCGAGCGCCGGCGCAGCAAGGTGATAGTCGAGCAGATCGTGCGCCCGACCGGGATCGTCGACCCGGTCGTGGAGGTGCGCGAGACCCGCAGCCAGGTCGACGACCTGATGAACGAGGTGCGTATCAGGGTCGCCCGCGACGAGCGGGTCCTGGTCACCACGCTCACCAAGAAGATGAGCGAGGATCTCTCCGCCTACCTGGTGGAGATGGGCTTCCGCTGCAAGTACCTGCACTCGGAAATCGACACCCTGGAGCGGATTCAGATAATCCGGGATCTGCGCCTGGGCGAGTATGACGTGCTGGTCGGAGTGAACCTGCTGCGAGAGGGCCTCGACCTCCCGGAGGTCTCGCTGGTGGCGATCCTCGACGCTGACAAGGAGGGATTCCTGCGCGGGGAGACATCATTGATCCAGACGATCGGCCGAGCCGCCCGCAATGTCAACGGGACGGTGCTGATGTACGCCGACCGGGAGACGGCGGCGATGCGCTCCGCGCTGCGGGAGACCGAGCGGCGCCGAGAGATCCAGATGGCCTACAACGTCGAGCACGGGATCACCCCGGAGACGATCGTGAAGGGCATCTCTGACATCGCCGAGTTCCTGCAGGGCACCTCCAAGGTGCCGAAGGGCCGCCGGCGCCGGCGCGAGCGCCTCACCCCCGACGCGCCGCGGCACGACATGGAGCGGCTGCTGGTCGAGCTGGAGGAGGAGATGGCCGCGGCCGCCGAGGATCTTCGCTTCGAGCATGCCGCGGTGGTGCGCGACGAGATCAGGCAGCTGCGCGCGCAGCTGGCCGAGGCGGCGGCCAGCGAGTCCCCGACCGGCGAGATTGCCTAGGATGGCGCCGATGGATCTCGACGGCCAGGCGATCGAGAGGCGGGACTTTCCGATCTCGCGGAGGGGCTACGAGCCGGCGGCCGTCGACGCCCACCTCAGAGCGCTCGCCGCCGCGGTCGCGGAGCTGCGAGACCGTCTCAGCGGGGGCGAGACGCTCGGCGCGAGCGCCGCGAGCCAGGTCCAGAGCATCATCGACGCGGCCGAGCAGGCGGCGGCGGAGATCGCGCGCGACGCGCAGCTCGGCGCCCAGCGGACCCGCCAGGAGGCCGAGCGGGACGCGGCACGCACGCGCGCGGATGCGATAGCGCGGGCCGAGCGGCTGATCGCCGCCGCCCAGGTCTCCACGGAGGATCTGCAACGGCGCCTGGAGGGCATGGACGGCCAGGTCCGCGAGCTGGCCGGCGGCCTGATCGCCGGGGTGGCGAGGCTCGGAGGCGAGCTCGGCCAGGCGCAGCGGGGGATGGCGGCGCTCTTCGACTCGGCCGGCGGCGCGGGGCCGCAGGCGGAAGCGGCGCCCGCGGTCGCTGCCGCCGGGGCCGCGGTCGCTGACGCGGATGCCGATGCCGGCGGCGCGGAGGCGGGCCTGGTTGCCGCTGCCGCGGATACTCGCGCTGGCGAGACTGCCGACGCGGTCCCTGCCGCGGCGGGCACCGTCCCGCCTGCATCCAACGGCGGGGCCCCCGCGCGCTCCGCGGACGTCGACGGCGCGCGCCTCGTCGCGCTGAACATGGCCCTGAACGGCGAGTCCCGCGAGGAGACCGGCCGCTACCTCGCCGAGAGCTTCGAGCTCGCGGATCCCGAGAAGCTGCTCGAAGAGGTGTATGCCGCGATCGAGGGCTGAGCGCGCGCATAACCGATCGGTCGTGTTGGGATCTGTGTGCATCTGAGCCGTATTTGCCCGCATGCGTGCGTGGCTACATGCCTGTATGCGTGTGCAGCGTGTATGATCGGCAGGTGCTGAGGGCATCGGAAGCTGAAGGCGCACAGCGGGCGTTCGGGCACGCTCGCGGAGGGGATCACCGTCTGCTGGCGCCCGGCTGGGACGCGCGGCCCGAGTGAGTCCGAAGATGGGCATACGCAGCGGGGCACGCCTGGCGGAGCCGCGCTACTCGCAGTCACTGGAGACGGGCCTGTTGATCATGCAGGGGTTCACGAGCCAGCGACCCGTGCAGGGCATCGCGGACGTGGCCGATCAGATGGAAGCGTCTCGCAGCACGATCCACCGGTATATGACCACGCTCGTCGCGCTCGGAATGCTCGAGCAGGATCCCCGCTCGCGCCGCTACCGGGTGGGGCTGCTGCCGGCCGACCTGGGCAAGGCTGTGCTGGAGGTCGACCGGGTGGTGGCCGCGATCGGCCCCACCATGCAGCGGCTGCGCCGCCAGACGGGCTGCACCGTCCGCCTCGGCGTCCTGGAGGGCACCGGCGCGCTGATAGTCGGCAGCCAGCGCAGCTGGGAGAAGGGCCAGGGACTGCTGGGCGTGCAGCTGCGCCGCGGCGCGAGGCTGCCATGTCATTGCACGGCGATCGGCAAGGTGCTGCTGAGCACGATGGAGCCGAGGGCGCTGCGCGAGTGGCTCTCCTCCACCGCTCTGCGCCGCCACACGCCCGGGACGGTGGTCGGCAAGCGCAGCCTGACCGACCTCCTCGCGACCGTCGCAGAGCATGGCGTGGCCGAGGAGGATGAGGAGCACGAGCAGGGCGTCGTCGGGATCGCCGTTCCGGTCAGCGACAGCGCGGGCGCCCCAGCCGCGGCGCTCGGCCTGATCGCTCACCTTCCCGATATCACCCTCGAGCAGAT
>DAHVAB010000459.1 GCA_027314825.1 Solirubrobacterales bacterium | reverse complement strand
AGCCGCGGCGATCGATCCCGGCATCCTCGTGCGCCGGCCCTCGATCAGGAGGCGCATCAGGTTGCGCGCCACCAGGTCGACCTCCGGCTCCTGTCCCAACACCGCGTCGGACAGCTCGCGCCGCTGCGCCATGCTGAACTCAGGGCTGGCGAGGGTGCGCCCCAACTCCGTCCCCTCGGTCAGACGGGTCAGCTCCGTCAACCGGTCGGACCACTTCTGATACGAGCCCTCCGCCTCGGCCAGCTCCACCAGCGCCTTGGCGTAGTGGCGGGCGGTGCTGGGGATCCGGGGCGGGGCGGGGCCGTCAGGCACTAAGGTCCACCTCGGACAGAGCTCGTTCCACCAGCTGGCGCTGGCGGGCCTCGTCCAGCTCCTCCTGGAGCACCCGGGTGGTGGCCAGCAGCACCAGGTCGGCCACCTGGTTGGGGCACTCGCAGTCGACCTTGCTGCGGATTTCCTGCAGGCCCACCAACTGCACGTCGTCGAAGCGGCGTGCCGGCGGCTGCGCGGCGGGCACCTCGGGGAAGCCGCCGGACTGCT
>DAHVAB010000458.1 GCA_027314825.1 Solirubrobacterales bacterium | reverse complement strand
GCTGGTGGACAGCGCCATGCCGGTGATCGCGGTGGCGCCCAACAACGCGCTGCTGGACAAACTGAAGTCCAACCTGCAGGAAGTGCGCGCGCGCGGCGGCGAGCTGTACGTGATCGCCGACCACGTCTCGGCGCTGGAGGGCGAAGACCCCACCCGCGTGCTGCGCCTGCAGGTGGGCGGCGAGATGATCGCCCCGGCCGTGCTGACCGTGCCGCTGCAACTGCTGGCCTACCACGTCGCCGTGCTGCGCGGCACCGATGTGGATCAGCCGCGCAACCTGGCCAAGTCGGTGACGGTCGAATAGGGCCGGCCGCGCACAGACGCCTGTTGTTCCTGACAATTAAAGTCGCGAACAGGGCTCCTTGTCTGTCGCCGGTTGTCGGGGAGCGAGTTGCGATCATCGTTTCCACGGTCCGAGAGCATCCAGCTCACCCAGCTGCAGCCGGCGACCAGTGCCCACTCGACGCTAGAAAGCAGCCGTTGCCACTCGAGGAGTCGACCGGCGACAACCGGCCATAAGTGGACACTGGGGCTCCGATTC
>DAHVAB010000457.1:306-542 GCA_027314825.1 Solirubrobacterales bacterium | reverse complement strand
AATACCGCTCCTTCTCCACCGCCACCGGCAACGCGGAAGCCCGGGGCGCCGAGCCGAAAGGCATCTTCAACAACCAGCAGACGGCCGCCTACGCAGCCGGCGAGCAGAACCTCGGCTGGTACTACATCGAGCTCTTCTACCACGAGCAGGGAGTCGAGGACAGCGGCTACGTCACCGAAGGCTTCATC
This sequence comes from Solirubrobacterales bacterium, assembly GCA_027314825.1. GTDB lineage: Bacteria > Actinomycetota > Thermoleophilia > Solirubrobacterales > Solirubrobacteraceae > Palsa-744. Next base: position 354 of record DAHVAB010000457.1, on the reverse strand, counting down.
CAGGGCATCGCCCAACAGGTGCCGGGCCTCAACCTGAGGACATGGACC
>DAHVAB010000457.1:0-296 GCA_027314825.1 Solirubrobacterales bacterium | reverse complement strand
GCCAGAAGGGCCTCGAAAACCAGGTGATCACCGACCAGAAGGCGGCGCTCAAAGACGGCTTCGAAGGCACCCCGTCCTTCATGATCGGCAAGACCGGCGGGGCGCTCACGCAATTCAAGCCGTCCTCGCTCACGGAAAGCTCGGCGTTCGAACCGGCGATCGAAAAGTACGCGGGCTCCTAGCGGGCTCCCAGCGGCCACAACGACCGGCACCAGCATCCAGACCATGAGCGGACGGGCCTCCAGATACGCGATCGGGATCATCGCGTTCATCGGTCTGGGCATGGCCAGCTACCT
>DAHVAB010000456.1 GCA_027314825.1 Solirubrobacterales bacterium | reverse complement strand
GTCATCCCGGCGCTGAACCGGGACGGCGACCTGCTCTCGGACCTGGTGCTGGCCCTCTACGGAACCCTGGCCGGGAGCGAGTCGCTGATGATCGGCTTCGACGCCGAGGGGGCGCAGAACCTGGTGATGGCCGAGGCCCCGCACGGCACCGCGCCCCGGCTGCAGGGACGCCACGTGGCCAACCCGATGGCGATGATCCTGGCGGTGGCCGCCCTCCTCGAGGAGATGCCGGACCCGGGGGCGCGCCGTCTCGGCGCGGCGGTTCGGGGCGCCACCATGCGGGCGGTGGGCCAGGGTGTGCGCACCGCCGACCTCGGGGGCACCGCGCTCACCGAGGAGTTCACCGACGCCGTGCTGGAGCGGCTGGCCGGCGCCGCCGGCTCCTGAGCCGAAGTTGGCGCTCGGGGCGCGGGTGGAGAGGGGCGGCCGGCGGAGCGGCGGGGGGCGAAGTTGAGGCTCCTGGTCGTCGGCGGGGCGGGCTACATCGGCAGCGTGGTCACCGCCCGGCTGCTCGCCGAGGGGCATCAGGTCGTGGTGCTGGACGACC
>DAHVAB010000455.1 GCA_027314825.1 Solirubrobacterales bacterium | reverse complement strand
ACAGTTGACGAGTTACAAGTACATCGTGCGCGGCGCGGGCCAGGTCAGGCCGTGACGGTGCGCGCGAGCGCAGCCAACCCCCCGCGCAGGGAGAACACCTGCGCATGGCCCTTGGCGCGCAGTTCGCTCGCGGCCGCGAGGCTGCGCACGCCGCTTGAGCAGATCAGCAGGCAGCGCTGCGAGAGCGAGGCGGGCGGCGGGCCGTAGAGCAGCTGCGCGAGCGGAATCGCGCTGACGGCCGCGCCCGGGGCCGGCTCGCGCGCGCACTCGGCCGGCTCGCGGATGTCGATGAGCGTGTAGCCCGCCGCGAGCGCCGCGTGCAGCGAATCGAACTCGATCTCCACGCTCACCGCGTCCGCGCTCGGCAGAGTGCCTGCGCCGCGCGCGGCGTGCCGGGGACAGTCCGGCGCGCGCCGGGCGCGCAGGCGGGTCACGGTCAGAGTGAGCAGATCCACCATCAACACCGCATCGGTGAGCTGCCCGGGCAGCCCGAGCAGCACCTTCAGCGCCTCGAGCGCCTGCAAAGTACCGAGCACGCCGGGAACCGGCCCG
>DAHVAB010000454.1 GCA_027314825.1 Solirubrobacterales bacterium | reverse complement strand
GGGCGGCTTCGAGGAGACGGGCGTAGTTGCGCCGGGCGTCCGCCCGGAGCGGACGGCCGGCGGCGGTCACATCCGTCGCGTCATCCCTGCTCATTGCCATCATTCTCGCCCCGGTACGGCCAGGAGTTGCAAAGTGGAGGATCCCTCCGTATAGTAACCGGAGGAAGCTTCCGGTTGAAGCCTACCAGCGGAAAGGTCGCTGCCCATGCCCTCCCCTCACCGTGCTGCCTCGCGCCCGCGCCACGGCGCGCCGTTCCCCGGACCCCCGGGGCGCCGGCCGCCGCGCGCCGTCGCCGGACCCACGTTCCGGCTGCTCGTCATCCTGACGGCGCAGCTCATGGTCGTCCTCGACGCCACCATCGTCAACGTCGCCCTCCCCCACATCCAGGCCGCGCTCGGCTTCTCGACGGCCAACCTGTCCTGGGTGCTCAACGCCTACGTGCTGACCTTCGGAGGGCTCCTGCTCCTCGGCGCCCGCTCGGGCGATCTCGTCGGTCGCCGCCGGGTGTTCGTGGGCGGGATCGCGCTCTTCTCCGTCGCCTCGCTCGCCGGC
>DAHVAB010000453.1 GCA_027314825.1 Solirubrobacterales bacterium | reverse complement strand
AGAGGTCGAGGTCTTGTGCCGGGGTCAGGTGCTCCTTCCGGCACGCCTCGATGAAGGTCGCCGACAGACCGAGGACGCTCACGCCGGTGTCTGCGGCCAGGCGCCACAAGGTGAGGAGGTCCGGTGAGCCGGGGTTCCCATCGAACAGGACGATGCCGGCACCGGCGAGCAGCCCCGAGACGAGGAAGTTCCACATCATCCAGCCGGTCGTGGTGAACCAGCACACCCGGTCGCCCTGTCCGAGGTCCTGGTGCAGGGTCATGACCTTCAGGTGCTCGCAGATGATGCCGCCGTGGCCGTGGATGATCGCCTTGGGCTTCCCGGTGGTGCCCGACGAGTACAGGACGTAGAGCGGGTGATCGAAGGGGACGAGCTCGTGGGATGCCGGTGAGGCGGGTTGTCCCAGGGCCTCGTCCCATCCGAGGGCACCCTCGGGGGCGCCCTCGAGATCGGGGTAGGGCACCACGACGGTGTGCTCGAGCCCGGGGATCTGCGCACTGATGTCGCGGAGCTGCGCCGAGCGGTCGATCCGTTCGGCCCCATAGCGGTACCCG
>DAHVAB010000452.1:246-558 GCA_027314825.1 Solirubrobacterales bacterium | reverse complement strand
AACTGCTCACGAACCCGAATCGGCGCGGTGCCACCGCGGCCATCCCGCGAGGCTAGCGAGCCCGAAACGGTGAGCACCTGCTTGACCGCCGGAGTGAGTCTCGGATCGATGGCCGACAGGTCCGTATCGGTCAGTTCCGCCAACTCGATACCCCGCTGCTCGCAATACCTGACCGAAGCACCCGCAATCTCGTGCGCCTGACGGAATGGCACGCCCTGCTTCACGAGCCATTCGGCCACGTCCGTGGCCAGGGAAAAGCCCTCGGGCGCCAACTCGGCCATCCGGTCCGCGTGAAAGGTGATCGTGGCGATC
>DAHVAB010000452.1:0-236 GCA_027314825.1 Solirubrobacterales bacterium | reverse complement strand
CTTGTCTTCCTGTAGATCCCTGTTGTACGCCAGCGGCAACGCTTTCAACGTGGCCAACAGGCCGGCTAGGTTGCCGATCAGCCGGCCGGACTTACCCCGGGCCAGCTCCGCGATATCCGGGTTCTTTTTCTGCGGCATGATCGAGGAGCCGGTGGCGAAGGCATCGTCGAGGGTGGCGAACCGGAACTCGCGGGTGGTCCAGAGGATGATCTCTTCGGCGATCCGGGACAAGTCAA
>DAHVAB010000451.1:320-560 GCA_027314825.1 Solirubrobacterales bacterium | reverse complement strand
GACCGGCACCGCCAGCACCACTTGGCGTGCGCCCTGGAGGCGGGCCACCTGGCAGGCGGCGCGGGCGGTGGAAACGGTGGCGATCCCGTCGTCGACGATGATCGCCGTCCTGCCCGTGAGCTGAAGGTGCTCCCGGTCGCCCCGAAATCGCTTAACCCGGCGCTCCAGCTCGGTCCGCTCCCGCCCCTCGACCTCGGCAACCTCCTTCTCGGTCAATCGGGCATCGCTGATCACGTCGGC
>DAHVAB010000451.1:0-289 GCA_027314825.1 Solirubrobacterales bacterium | reverse complement strand
GGGACGCCCAGCTTGCGCACGACGATGATGTCGAGTGGTGCCCCGAGCGCCACGGCCACCGGATAGGCAACCGGCACACCTCCTCTCGGCAGGCCCAGGACCACGAACGGGCCGCCGCCCAGGTCCTGCAAAGCCTCGGCCAGCTGCCGTCCCGCCTCGGCTCGGTTGGGGAACAAAGCACGTCTCATCCCTTCAGCACCCCAAATGGCCGCAGCCGCGCCACCCATCGGGCGGGCCGAGCACGCTCCGAGCTCCCGACCACCTGATCCAGGTCCTGGTGGGCAGCGGT
>DAHVAB010000450.1 GCA_027314825.1 Solirubrobacterales bacterium | reverse complement strand
CGGGCATGCACCCAAGAGCGATAGGTGCCGCGCATTGTGGTGAACACGCCGACGCCGCAGGCAACGAGCAACGCCGTGGCCAGAACCTGACCGCGCAGGTGCCACAAGTCGCGCCGAAGCGCCCGATGCAGGCGGCTTACCACGCAACCTCCTCGGCCGATGCGCGGGTGGCGTTGATCTGCGTCTGACTGATGCGGCCACTGCTGAGGTGGATGACCCGGGAAGCCATCGCCGCGATGGCGGAATTATGCGTGATGATCACGGTGAGCGTGCCGAGCTCGCGATTGGCCTGCTCGAGCACCTGCAGCACACGCTTCCCGGTTGGGTAATCGAGCGAGCCGGTCGGCTCATCGCAGAGGAGAACATCGGGACGTTTCGCCAGCGCGCGCGCGATTGCCACCCGCTGCTGCTCGCCGCCGGAGAGCTGGGCGGGGAAGTGATTCAGCCGGTCGGCGAGACCGACGAGTTCGAGCACTTCGCGTGCCGAGCGCGCGCGGGGGGCGATCTCGGTGACCAGTTCGACGTTCTCGAGCGCAGTGAGGCTGGGCAGCAGATTGAAGAACTGGAAGAC
>DAHVAB010000044.1 GCA_027314825.1 Solirubrobacterales bacterium | reverse complement strand
CAGGCACTCATCACGGTCACCGTCACCCCGGCATCCGGCGCCTCCAGGGCCCGCACGCTGCGCCCCGCGCACACCGACGCCGCCGGCCTCTTCCACATAACGCTCCCTTCTTATCTCACCTCCTCGCGCATCCGCCTCTCATACTCCACCACGATCGGCGGCCATCCCACCGCGACCGCGACGCTCACCCTCTCCGTCCGCGCGAGCCTCACCCTTCACGTCACCCCGCATCGCACGAGCGCTCACCACACGATCCGACTCAGCGGCGCCATCCTCGGCGGCCACATCCCCCCGGGCGGCAAGGAGATCGTCCTGGAGGCCCGCTCCAAGGGCACGCCCTGGCTGCAGTTCGACGTCCTTCACACCAACCGTCACGGCCATTTCAGCGCCACCCACCGCTTCCGCCTCTCAGGCCCCGTCACCTACCGCTTTCGCGCCGTCTGCCCCCGCGAAGCGGACTTCCCGTTCACCACCGGCGCTTCCAACGCGGTGAGCGTCTTCGAGGCCTAGGCCCGCGCGCCGACCCTGGTAGCCTCCGCGGCGATGAAGGCCGTGATCCTGGCTGGCGGCCTCGGCTCACGCCTGACCGAGGAGACCGCGACGCGCCCCAAGCCGATGGTGGAGATCGGCGGCAAGCCGATCCTCTGGCACATCATGAAGATCTACGCCGCCCACGGCATAACCGAGTTCGTGATCTGCCTCGGCTACAAGGGTTACCTCATCAAGGAGTACTTCGCCAACTACGCCCTTCACACCGCCGACCTCACCTTCGACCTGAGCACCGGCGAGATGGAGGTGCACCGCTCCGCGACCGAGCCATGGCGCATCACGCTCATCGACACCGGCGATCAGACGATGACCGGCGGGCGGCTGCGGCGCGTGCTCCCATTCGTGGACGGCCATGACTTCCTATTCACCTACGGCGACGGCGTCGGCGACGTCGACATACGGAGCCTCATCTCATTCCACCGCCAGCAGGGCACGATCGCCACCGTCACCGCCGTGCAGCCGCCCGGCCGCTTCGGCGTAATGACCCTTGACGGCACGCGCGTCCTGCACCTGGAGGAGAAGCCGCGCGGCGACGGCGCCTGGATGAACGGCGGCTTCTTCGTCCTCTCCCCGAACATCGCCGACTACCTGCGCGACGACACCACGATCTTCGAGCAGGAGCCGCTGCGCAACCTCGCCCGCGACGGCCAGCTCTCCTGCTACCGCCATGACGGCTTCTGGCAGGCGATGGACACGGTCCGAGACCGCAACCACCTCGAGGACCTCTGGCGCCGGCAGGCTCCCTGGCGCGTTTGGAGCTGAGCCGATGAGCGATTCTCCCACGGCCCCGGAGCACCCGGCGCACCCGGCGGCCCCGATGGTCGCGGCGGCCCCGGCGGCCGCCCGACCGCTTCGAGAGAGCTGGCGCTCCCGGCGAGTGCTCATCACCGGCCACACCGGCTTCAAGGGGGCGTGGCTGGCGCTCTGGCTGCACTCGCTCGGCGCGCAGGTGAGCGGACTGTCCGACGGCATCCCCACTCACCCATCGCTCTTCGAGCTGGCGGGCCTCTCAGGTGACATCCACAGCATCGAGGGCGACATCCGCGACCCGGACGCCGTCGCCGCCGCCTGCGCCGCCTGCCGGCCGGAGGTGATCATCCACATGGCCGCCCAGTCGCTGGTGCGCCGCTCCCTCGCCGACCCCCGCACCACATTCCAGACCAACGTCCTCGGCACCCTCAACGTCCTGGAGGCGGCGCGCACCCAGCCCGATCTGCGCGTGCTCATCAACGTCACATCGGACAAGTGCTACGAGAACGACGACGGGAGTCGAGACCGGGGCTTCCGCGAGCACGATCCGCTCGGCGGGCGGGACCCCTACTCCAGCTCCAAGGCCTGCTCAGAGCTTCTGAGCGCCGCCTACCGTGACAGCTTCCTCGCCGCTCCGGACGGCCCCCGGTTGGCCACCGCCCGGGCAGGCAACGTGATCGGCGGCGGCGACTGGGCGGCCGACCGGCTCGTGCCGGACATAGTGCGCGCCGCGCTGGCCGGCGAGAGCGTCCAGATCCGCAACCCGACCGCCGTGCGCCCGTGGCAGCACGTCCTCGCCCCGCTGAGCGGCTACCTGCTGCTCGCGCAGGCGCTATGGGACTCCGCCGAGCACGCCGGCGCCTGGAACTTCGGACCGGACGCGGCCGACGCCAGGCCGGTCGGCTGGATCGCGCAGCGGCTCGCCGCCGACTGGCCGGGAGGCCCTCTGCACGTCGAGATCGACCCGGGGCCGCACCCGCAGGAGGCGCACACCCTCATGCTCGACTCATCCAAGGCCCGCACGCAGCTGCGCTGGCGACCGGTCTGGAACCTCGCCGATGCGCTCGACGCCATCCTGGAGTGGTACGGGCGGCTCCACGAGCACGCCGACATGCGCGAGGCGACGCTGCGGCAGATCGAGGCGTTCGAGGAGGCGAACGCCGCGGACAGGTAGGCTGCCCCGCATGTCAGAGAACCCCCGCGCCCTCATCACGGGCATCACCGGACAGGACGGCTCCTACCTCGCCGAGCTGCTCTTGGAGAAGGGCTACGAGGTCCACGGCCTCGTGCGCCGCTCCTCCACCGAGAAGTTCGAGCGGATCGAGCACCTCCGCGACAGGCTCACCCTCCACCAGGCCGACCTGCTCGACCAGCGCTCGCTCGTCGACGCTCTGCGCGCCGCCCGTCCGTCGGAGATCTACAACCTGGCCGCGATGTCCTTCGTCGCGGTCTCCTGGATCCAGCCGACCCTGACCGCCGAGTTCACCGGCGTGGGCGTCACCCGGATGCTGGAGGCGATGCGGGAAGTCTGCCCCGAGGCCCGCTTCTACCAGGCCTCCTCGAGTGAGATGTTCGGCAAGGTCCGCGAGGTCCCGCAGACCGAGATGACCCCCTTCTACCCGCGCTCCCCCTACGGCGTCGCCAAGGTCTACGGGCACTTCATCACCGTCAACTACCGCGAGTCCTACGACCTGCACGCGACCAGCGGAATCCTCTTCAACCACGAGTCCCCCCGCCGCGGGCTGGAGTTCGTCACCCGCAAGATCACCTGGCACGCCGCCGCGATCAAGCTCGGCCTCGCGGAGAAGCTGCAGCTCGGCAACCTCGACGCCGAACGCGACTGGGGCTATGCGAAGGACTATGTCGAGGCGATGTGGCTGATGCTCCAGCAGGACGAGCCGGAGGACTTCGTGATCGCGACCGGCACCGCGCACTCGGTCCGCGAATGCCTGCAGATCGCCTTCGACCAGGCGGGCCTTGACATCGACGATCACGTGGAGATCGACGACTCCCTGAAGCGGCCGGCCGAGGTCGACCACCTGATCGGAGACCCCGCCAAGGCCAAGCGGCTGCTCGGCTGGGAGCCGCGGACGAGCTTCGAGGAGCTGATCCGGCTGATGGTCGACGCGGACCTGAAGCTGCTGAGCTCCGGTCGGTCCTGATGGGCGGGCGCCGGGCCCTGATCACCGGCATCACCGGCCAGGACGGCTCCTATCTGGCCGAGCTGCTGCTCGCCGAGGGCTACGAGGTGCACGGCATGGTCCGCCCCGGCAGCTCGGAGCGCGGGCTCGGCTCCTCCGAGCACCTGCGCGAGCGCATCGCCACGATCGAGGGCGATCTGCTCGCGCCGCAGAGCCTGCGGGACGCCGTCACCACGCTGCGCCCGGACGAGCTCTACCACCTGGCCGCCCCTTCATACGTGCCGGCCTCCTGGGAGCGGCCCGCTGAGACGCTCGCGGCGATCGCCGGGGCCACCGCCGCCCTGCTGGAGGCGGTGCGCGAGCACAGCCCCGCCACCCGCATCTTCGTCGCCGCCTCGGCGGCCATGTTCGGCGACGCGCCGGAGAGCCCGCAGAGCGAGCAGACGCCCTGCCGGCCGCGCAACCCCTACGCCACAGCGAAGCTCGCCGCCCACCAGCTCACCGGCCAGCTGCGCGATCACCATGGCCTCTTCGCCTGCTCGGGGATCCTCTACAACCACGAGTCGGTCCGCCGCCCGGACGCCTTCGTCACCCGCCACATCACCCGGGCTGCCGCGCGGATCAAGCTCGGCCTGCAGCAGAAGGTCACCCTCGGCGACCTCCACGCGGTCCGCGACTGGTCCTTCGCCGGCGACATCATGCAGGGCGCGTGGCTCGCGCTCCAGCAGGAGCAGGCGCGCGACTACATCCTCGCCAGCGGCATTCCCCACACGGTCTCCCAGCTGGCCGAGACCGCCTTCGCGTACGTGGGGCTCACCGCGAGCGATCACATCGAGGTGGACCCGGCGCTCCGCCGCGGCGTGGAGGCGGCCCCCCCGGTCGGCGACGCGGAGCAGGCACGGCGGCTGCTGGGATGGGAGCCGTCCGTCTCCTTCGATGAGCTCGTCGGGGGGATGGTCGATGCGGACCTCCAGGCGCTGCGGGCGGACGGAGCCAGCTAGCGTGACCCGCATATGAGCTTCGAGCTGCCACGCAGGATCGCCATCAACGCGCTCTTCTTGGAGCCGCGGATGGGAGGGCTCGACACCTATGTGCGCGCGCTGGTCCCGCAGCTGGCGCGACTGGCGCCGGAGGTCACCTTCACCGTTTTCTGCAGCCCCGGCGGGCGCGAATACCTGGAGGGGGAGGGGTGGGGCGAGGGCTCGCCCCCCGACTCGGCGAAGGGCTCGCCCCACGGCTCGGCGAAGGGCTCGGGCCACGGCCCGGCGCACGGCTCGGCGCAGGCCTCGGGTCAGAGCTCGCCCCACGGCCCGGCGCAGGGGTCGGGCCACGGCCCGGCGCACGGCTCGGGCGAGGGGCGGATCGAGCTGGTCACCCACCCCCTGCTCGGCAGGCGCGGCACGAAGGCCCTCACCGAGCTGAGCGTGCTCGGCGCGATCGCCGGCCGCCGGTTCGACCTGCTGCACAGCGTCGCGTTGACGGCCCCGCTTCGCACCCGCGCGGTGAACGTGATCACGCTCGCCGACGTGACATGGCTGGTGGCTCCCGACCCGGGCGAGATCTGGACGGTCCGCCTCTGGCGGGCGGTCGTGCCGCCGGCGGCGCGCCGGGCCGACCGCCTGCTCGCCCTCACGGAGGCCGGCGCTGAGCACATCGTCACGCACCTGCGGGTGCCACGGGAGCGGATCGACGTGGTGCCGCTGGCCGCTGGCCGCGTCGCTCGGGCACAGCCGACCCCGGCCGCCCAGCTGCGCTCGCGCCTGCGTCTCGGCGAGGGCCCGGTGATCCTCAGCGTCTCCGCCAAGAAGGTCCACAAGAACCTGGCCCGGCTCGTCGAGGCGATGGCCCTCGTCGTGGAGCGCCAACCCGACGCGATGCTCGTGCTCCCCGGCAACCCGACCGCGCATGAGCAGGAGCTGCGGGCGCTCGCGCGAGATCGGGGCATCGAGCGCAACGTGGCCTTCCCCCCATACGTCGACGCGCCAGACCTGGAGGGCCTCTACGCGCTCGCCTCCTGCTTCGTCGTCGCATCGATCAACGAGGGCTTCGGAATCCCGATCCTGGAGGCGATGCGGCGCGGAGTCCCGGTCGCCTGCTCGAACGCCTCCGCGCTGCCGGAGGTCGCCGGGCAGGCCGCGCGCTACTTCGACCCGCTGAGCGTGCCCGCGATCGGCGACGCCCTGACCGAGCTGCTCTGCGACCGGGAGCTGGCCGCCCGCCTGGCCGCGCTCGGCCGCGAGCGGGAGGCCGGCTTCACGTGGGAGGCGACGGCGCGGGGTACGCTGCAGAGCTATGAACGGGCCTTCGCCGGCCGCCCGTGAACGGAGCGGGCACGCGGCGATGGACATGGGCATCGCGTCGAAGAACGAGAGCGACATCCTCGACAGCGGCGAGGCCGGCGGCCGGGTCCTGAGCGGCGGCGCGCTGCGCTTCGGCGCATACCTGGCCACGGTCGCCCTCTCGGTCGTCTCGGTCGCCCTGCTCACAGGGCACCTCTCCCTCGCCGGCTTCAGCGCCTACACGACCGTGATCTCCCTGGTCACCCTCCTCTCTGCGATCACGGACGCCGGCATGTCCAACGTCGGCATCCACGAGTACGCGGTGCGCAGCGGCGCCGATCGCGCGCAGTTCATGCGCGACCTGCTCGGCCTCCGCGTCGCGCTCAGCATGCTCGGGCTCGCGCTGGTGGTCGCCTTCGCGCTGGCCGCCGGCTACGCCCCCCCGATCGTGCTGGGTGCGGCGCTGGCCGGCCTCGGCGCATGCGCGATCGTCTGGCAGCACACCTTCTCGATCCCAATCGCCGCCTCCCTGCGGCTCGGCACGCTCGCCGTGCTCGAAATGACCCGCCAGCTGATCGCCGTCGCCTGGATCGCAGCGCTCGTGATCCTCGGCGCCGGGGTCGGGCCGCTGCTGGCCGTGCTGCTCGTCTCCTACATGGCGCTGATCCCAATCACCGCGGTGCTGGCGCGCGGCGAGATCTCGGCGCGGCCGTCGCTCAGCCTGAGCAGATGGCGCGCGCTGCTGGCGCCGACGCTCTCCTTCTCGCTCGCCGCCGCGGTCGGGACCATATACGTCTACACCGCCCAGATCCTCACGAGCCTGGTCGCCACCCATCACCAGAGCGGCATCTTCGCCTTCTCCTTCCGAGTCTTCGTCGTCGTCGCCGGCGTGCCGGGCCTGCTGGTCGGCGGCGCGCTTCCCCTGCTCTCGCGCGCCGCGCGCGACGACCGCACCCGGCTCACCTATGCGGTCACCCGCATGTTCGACGTGACGCTCGTGGCGGGAGTCGGCGCCACGCTCGGCCTGATCGCGGGCGCTCAGTTCGTCGTGAGCGCGATCGCCCATAGCCGCTACGCGGCCGCGGTCGGGGTGCTGCAGATCCAGGCGCTGGCGCTGCTCGCCTCCTTCGTGCTCGCCGGCTGCGCCTTCGCCCTGCTCTCGATGGGGCGCCACCGCACGCTGCTGATCACCAACGCCGCCGCCTTCGCGGTCAGCTGCGCGCTGACTCTGACGCTGGCGGGCAGTGACGGCGCGACGGGGGCGGCGATCGCGACCGTCTGCGGCGAGAGCACGCTCGCCATCGGCTACCTGATCGGGATGGCCCGCGGCGCACAGGGGATCCGTCCCCGGCCGGCGATCGTGCTCAAGGTGGCGCTGGCGGCCGCTCCGGCGCTGGCGGCCGCGCTCCTGGTGCCCGGGCTCCCCTCTGTCGCGCGCATGCTGCTCGTCGTAGCCGTGTACGGCCTCGTGATCCTGATCACCGGCGCGCTGCCGCGGGAGCTCATGGATATCCTGCCGCGACGCAGGGCGCCCACGAACTGACGCGGCCCGTACGCGATGCCGAGAGCCAACTACTCCAGACTCGCCCATCTTGCAGGCAGCCTCGCGGCGCGCACTCCACTGCGTGCGCTGCTCACCCATCACGCCGTGGAGCGGCATATCGTCACCGTCGCACGCAGCACCGTCGTCGGTGAGTCTTGGCGGTTCGCCACGCGAGAGCTGGTCGGCACGCGTTCCACGCACGTCTACCGCATCCGTGAGAGCGGCCTGCGCGTGGCGGTCGAGCACGGCACCGCCGACGCGCACGCCCTGGACCAGGCCTTCTATCAGCACGCCCACGAGCCGCCGCCGGCCGTCCGGGCCACGCTGGAGCGCCTCGGTCGCCCGCTGCGCGCGCTCGACGCGGGCGCACACATCGGCTGCTTCGGCCTGTGGCTGCACGGCCGCATGCCGATCGACCGGATCGTCGCTATCGAGCCCGACCCCCGCAACGCCGCCCACCACCGCCGCCAGATCGACATCAACGGCCTTGCGAACAAGTGGGAAGTGGTCGAGGCGGCCGCCGTGACCACCGAGACCACCGTCTCCTTCACCGTCGGCAGGGCGACAAACGGCCGCGTCATCGATGGCGATCGGGCTGGCGCAAGTCGTGTCCGCGGCTGCGACCTCTTCGCGATGCTCGACGGGATCGACCTGCTGAAGCTCGACATCGAGGGCGGCGAGTGGGCAATCCTGGCCGATCCCCGCGCACGCGAGCTGCAGCCCCCTGTGGTGATGCTCGAGTACCACGCCCACGACGCTCCCTCGCCGGACCCGGCCGCCGATGCGGTCCGCGCGCTGCAGCAGGCCGGATATGAGACGCATGAAACACTTCAGACCGAGCAGGGCTTCGGCGTCATCTGGGCATCCAAGCGCGGATGCGAGTCGGCCTGAACCTGATCTTCCTCGGCGAGCGGGCCGGGGGGGTCGGCCGCTATGCGAGCGAGCTACCCGGAGCGCTGCTCGCAGCCGAGCCCGAGACGGAGATCCACGTCTTCGTCTCGTCCGATGCGCCCATGGACCTGCAACGGCAACCGTGGGCCGGCTCGGTGCGCTGGGTGAGAGTGCCGGTCCGGATGAGCGGAGTCCCCACGCACGTCCCCGCCGAATACGTGCTGCTGCCGGCACTCGCCGCCGCGCGCAAGCTCGACGTCCTGCATAGCCCAGCCAACACGGGGCCGACACACACGCCGCCAGGAGTGGCGAGCGTCGTCTCGGTGATGGACCTGATCTGGCTGCACCGGCCCGCTGAATGGGAGGCGAGCCCGCGTGTGCACCGCACGATGCGCCGACGGGTCGGGAGGGCGATCGGCAGTGCCGACCGGATATTCGCGATCTCACAGGCGGGAGCGGACGATCTGGCTGAAACACTCAATGTGCCCCGCAAACGGATTCAGGTGACCCCGCTCGGCGTGCACCCGCCGGCCCGCCCAGCGCTCGACGAGCCGAAGCTGCGGGCCCAGCTGCAGCTTGGCGATGCGCGCGTGCTCCTCTGCGTGGCCCAGAAGCGGCCATACAAGAACCTGGGAACGCTGGTCGACGCCCTACCATCGCTGCCCGAGGACGTGGTGCTCGTACTGCCCGGCTCGCCCACCCTGTACGAGGCCGAGCTGCGCGCGCGGGCTGACCTGCTCGGCGTGACCCACCGGGTCCGATTCCCCGGCTGGTTGAGTGAGGAGCAGCTGGAGGGTCTCTACGCCTGCAGCAGCGCATTCGTGCTCCCCTCTCTGATCGAGGGGTTCGGTCTGCCCGTGCTGGAGGCGCTGGTGCGCGGCGTGCCGGTGGCGTGCTCGCAGATCCCGGCGCTCTCAGAGGTCGCGGGCGACGCCGCGCTCCCGTTCGATCCGAACCGCCAGGAGGAGGTGACCGCCGCGATCGCGCGGCTGCTACATGATCGCCCCCTGGCGGCACGGCTGGCGCGCTTAGGATCGCAGCGGGCGGCAGCCTTTGGCTGGAAGCACACCGGAGAAGCGAGCCTGAGCGGATACCGACAGGCGATAACAAGCCGCGCAGGAAGCGCCCGGCAGCCTGCCGACGGGCTGTAGTCGCAGCCGCGAGACAGATCCGGATACGCTGAGCGCCCATGCCGTCGATCCTGATCGTCCGCGGCCAGCTCGCGACACCCTGGGAGCTGCGTCCGTGGCTGCGCCTGAGCGAGCGCTACGAGGTCTCCTACCTGCTGAGCGGCTCCAATCGGTTCGCCGCCCCGGAGGGGCTGCGCGCCGTTCCGGCCCGCACGCTGCGGGACATGCTGCCGGGCGGCACGCTCGGCGAGCTCTCCTCCGCCGTGCTCGGCGACCGCTACCTCGACGTGAGCAGCGCCTTCGATCGCGCCGACATCGTGCACGCCGCCGAGCTCAGCTTCTGGTTCGCGGCGGAGGCCGCCAGGCGCAAGCAGGGCCGCCGCTTCAAGCTCGTGCAGACGGTGTGGGAGACCCTGCCGATGATGCGGGCCTACCGCAACCACCGCGCCCGGCGCAACCGCGACGCGGTACTCCGCGCAACCGACCTGTTCCTGCCCGCGACCGAGCGGGCGGCGCAGGCGCTGGCGCTGGAGGGAGTGGCGGCCGAGCGGATGATCGTCTGCCCGCCGGGAATCGACCTGGCGCGCTTCGGCGGCAGCCGCGGCGCCGGCCCGATACCCGCGGGAGGCTCAGCGGCCGCGGATGGCCTGACGGCCGGAGGCCCCGCGGCCACGCGAGACACGGAGGAGCACACGATCGTCTCGCCGGGCCGGCTGGTGTGGGAGAAGGGACACCACGACGTGCTGCGCGCGATGGCCGCGCTGCACCGCGGCGTCGTGACGAGGCCCGACGGCACGGCCGTCAAGCCGCGCTTGAAGATGGTCGGCGTCGGCCCGGAAGAGCAGCGTCTGCGCGAGTACGCTGCCGAGCTCGGGCTCGCCGGCTCGGTGGAGATCGGCGGCGTCCCCTACGAGCAGATGCCCGGCGTCTTCGCCGACGCCTCCGCGATGGTGCTCGCCAGCCTCTCCGTCGCGACCGCCGCCCTGCACCCATTCGACATGCCCCGCGCCTTCTGGGAGGAGCAGTTCGGGCTGGTGCTCGCCGAGGCGATGGCGGCGGGACTGGCGATCGTGACGACCACGAGCGGCGCCATCCCGGAGGTCGTGGCCGGCACGCCAGCCGAGCTGGTGGCGCCGGGCGACTGGATGGGGATCGCCCGCGCGCTGGCGGCCGGGCCGCTCTCCCGGCCGCCCGCCAGCCGGGTGGCCTACCCCTCGGAGGTCATCGAGCGCTATTCGACCGACGCCGCGGCGCGGAGGCTCGAAGCCGTCTACGACTCGCTGCTGTCCGGCTGAGCCTCCTCAGCGCGTCGGTAGAGCACGTCGAGCGGTGAGAGCAGGCCGTGCTCGACGTAGCGCTCGCCGAGAACCTCGCCGATCGCGCCGCGCCCCTCCTCCAGATCGTGCATCTCCACGAGGATCCATCTGGGCGCATGGCGATCCAGGTCGAGACCCCGCAGGGCCTGCGGCTCATAGCCCTCCACATCGAGCGAGAGCAGGTCGACCTCCTCGATCCCGGCCTCCTCGATCAGATCGCTGAGCGTCCGAGCCGGAACGCGCTGCACGCGATGGTCCTCCCAGCCGAGCACCACCCCGTGGCGCGCCCAGTCGCCACCGTCCTCACGGACGCCGCGCACCGTCGAGAAGAGGCCGCCGAAATCGAGCTCCACGCAATCCTGCTCATACCCGAACGGCACGAGCGCACACTCGAAGACCTCCGCGCGGGGCCGGTTGCGCCGCGCCTGCGCCGCGAGCTCGGGCATCGGCTCGACCAGCATCCCATCCCATCCTCGGAAGCGTTCGAGATAGTAGGTGTTTGACTGTGTGTAGCCATCATGCCCGCCGGCTTCGACGAAGACGCCGCCGTCGCGATCGATTATCCGATCGAGCTTGCGATCGATCTCGTGCAGAGCCGGTCGCGAGAGGCGCGCCGAGCCGCGAGCCTCCAGCGCACGGCGCCGTGCCCGCGCGGCGTCCTGCCGCACGCGCAGCACCACGCCCCTCATGTGCGCCACCTTCAACACCCGCGTGATCGCTCGGGTGAGCGTCATGCGCAAGCGCAGGCGCAGCGGCAGATCGCTCGGCATCACCGGATCGCACTCTATAGGCTTCGCCCCGTCGAGCAGAGACGGCCG
>DAHVAB010000449.1 GCA_027314825.1 Solirubrobacterales bacterium | reverse complement strand
ATCGTCGGCGAGTACTCCGCCCCCGGCGACCTCGTCTGCGACCCCCTCGCCGGCATCGGCACCACCCTGGCCGAAGCAGCCCTGATGGGTCGGCGCGCCGTCGGCGTCGAGCTCGACGAGCGATGGGTTACCCTCGCCACCGACAACCTCGACCACATGCTCGACGGCGCGTCCCGCCGTCTCGCCGAGATCCGCAAGGGCGACGCCCGCCAGCTCCACGACGTCCTCGGCGACCTCGCCGGCACGATCGACCTGGTCGTCACCTCCCCGCCGTATGGGTGCGACGCCGGGATGATCGACAAGCAGGCGTGGATCGCCGGCGGGCGGCTCTGCCCGGCCGACACCCTCAACTACTCGACCGACAAGGCCAACCTCGGCCACGCCCGCGGCCCCGCCTACGAGCAGGCGATGGCCGACATCTACGCCGCCTGCCACGGCGTGCTGCGCCCCGGGGGCCTCCTCATCCTGGAGAGCCCCAATCCGGAGAACCTGGTGGTGGCCTCCTCGTCCTTCTATCTCGACCCCACCAGGCGCCGCCCGGTCCCTCCCGCCCTGCTCACCTTCCTCGTCGT
>DAHVAB010000448.1 GCA_027314825.1 Solirubrobacterales bacterium | reverse complement strand
GCCAGAGAGCAGTGCTCGCCTGGACGAGGCCATTCGCCAGCGAAGCGAGGGCCGCGGCGCGCGACAGCCAGCTCATCCAGCCGACCTCGAATCCCACAAAGCGCCCGAACGCCTCGCGGGTGTAGAGGTAAGCGCCGCCCGGCTCATCGAAGTGACTCGAGGCCTCCGCGAAGCACAGCACCAGCAGCGCCACCGCGAGCCCGGCCATCAGCAGCGACCAGCCGTACAGGTAGGCGACGGTCTTGCGCTGAGAGAAGCCGATCCGCGCCATCCGGTGATGGAAGTGGTTGTCGTCGGCGGACCAGGGCTTGCGGCGGTACTTGAGCCGCTTGGCGACGACGAAGCTCGTGTCCAGGAACGGGATCACGAGGATCATCAGCGGGACGACCAGGGCGACCACGGCGTTGGTCTTCAACGAGCCGACCACCGTGGTCACGCCGAGCAGGTAGCCCGGCCGGCTCAGCAGGTACAGCCGGAGGGCGAGGCCGAGGACCGTGCACGAGGCGATGGCCAGCGGGACCGGGCCGGGGCGGCGGCCATGATCCGGCCGGCCGGCCTCCCGGGGCGGTGCGCCAGC
>DAHVAB010000447.1 GCA_027314825.1 Solirubrobacterales bacterium | reverse complement strand
CTCGCCCAGTTCCCGGACCCGCGCCAGTGTCGCGGGCTGGCCGCAGCGGGGATCCGCCGGGTCCTGGAGCGCCCGTTCAAGCCCGGCGAGTTCGGCGGCGCGCTGCGGGTGCTGGCAGTGCTCGTACAGCCACTTCGCGGTGTTCTCCACGCCGGCCCCGAGCTCTGCGGCGAGGACCTCGGCGGCGGCCGCTGAGGGCGCGAGACCGAGCAGCAACCCGGCGCCGTGCTCGCTCTCCCGCACCGCCATAAGGCCCGCCATCGCCGTGCTCTTCCCGGTAATCTGTGCGTAGCGCCCTCTTAGCTCAGTTGGTAGAGCACTTCCATGGTAAGGAAGGGGTCATCGGTTCGAGTCCGATAGAGGGCTCTCGGAAACCGGCGGAAATCGCCGATTTTCTTGTTTCCCGGGGACTCGACCGGCGTCGGACGCGGACACCTTCGGGGACACGGTTGCGGCGCGAGCGGTCCTGATCTGCTCCTCAGCGGAGCGGTGGTCGGCGCCGTCGAACTCGTCGAAAAGGCGGACGTACGTGCTCGGGGTCATCGTCGGCGCATGCCCGGCCTGGCGGGCGACTTCGAC
>DAHVAB010000446.1 GCA_027314825.1 Solirubrobacterales bacterium | reverse complement strand
AAGCGGGAGATGACGGCTCATCCATGCGGCTGAGGAGCGGGTCCGCGTCAGTTACCGCCTTCCATCATCCCGAACGGGCCCGTGGTGACTCCGCGCACCGCACGCCAGCGGCCCCGCAGCCGAATTGTTGCGTGATTTCGCTGGCATCGAAGTAGCTGGCTTGTTACGTTCTGGCCATGCCAGATGGTGCGGATGGCCCCGATCCTGCCCCGCTGGACGAGCTCGACCTCGAATTTCGCGAGCTCACCGAGGGCAGGGCCGGAGATCCGCTATTCCTCGAGCCCTCCGCGGCCGAACGTGCCAAGGCTGCCGCGGTGCGGACCGAGGACGTATCCGGCGTCCCCGGCGTCCCCGGCGTCCCCGGTCCTCCCACCGCTCCAGGCGGCATGCGGGCCGTCCGCCGCCGCCGCGGGTGGCGCGGCGGTCAGCTGGCCGGCGCCCTGCTGGCGGCGGTGTCGACCGCCAGCGGGGCCCGCCCCGAAGTGGCCGGCAAGCCCCACGGCCCACTGGCCGAACTGATCGCCGGGCGTCGATCCGACCTCAGGGTCGTCGTCGGGGATCGCCCGTCGACCGACGGGCGGCTGG
>DAHVAB010000445.1 GCA_027314825.1 Solirubrobacterales bacterium | reverse complement strand
GTAGCTCTTGGCAAGCACGTTGCGCACGCCCGCGCACTCGAGCACCGCGCGCATGCCGCCGCCGGCGATGACGCCGGTACCTTCCGATGCCGGCTGCATGTACACGCGGGTGGCGCCGTGAATACCCTTGACCGGGTAGAACAGCGTGTTGTTCTTCAGCGCCACGTTGACCATGCTCTTGCGCGCCTGCGCCATGGCCTTGGAGATGGCCACTGGCACCTCACGCGCCTTGCCGAAACCAAAGCCGACGCTGCCGGCGCCGTCGCCGACCACGGTCAGCGCGGTGAATCCGAACTGGCGGCCGCCCTTGACGACCTTCGCCGTGCGGTTGACCGCGACCAGCTTCTCGACGAGCTCATCGGCCGGTTGGGCCTTTTCCGTTCTTGCCATAGGGTTACCTGACCTCAGAACTCAAGACCCGCTTCGCGGGCTGCATCGGCGAGCGCCTTGACGCGCCCGTGGTATTGAAATCCCGCCCGGTCGAACGCCACTTGGGTGACGCCCGCGGCGCGCGTGCGCTCGGCGATCGCGCGGCCGACCGCCTTGGCGGCCTCGATGTTGCCGGTGCCCTTCAGCCCGGTGCGCACCGCTTCCT
>DAHVAB010000444.1 GCA_027314825.1 Solirubrobacterales bacterium | reverse complement strand
TACCAAGGGGTGCGAAGCTGGGAGTCCCCCTCCCAGTCGAAGGTTGGGTCGACCACGACTGACCGGGGCATGGCGGTCCGGGAGTCGGTGAGGTTGGGGACCCCGTCACCCTCGGCGGAGCCGAACTCGTACCCGTAGACCGAGCGTCCCCAGCGGATCTCACCCTCGACGGCCTTGGCGTAGGGGTCGAGCAGCAGCTTGGCCGGGTTGCACCGCCGGCCCTGGGCGGGATCGTAGGTCCCGTGGATCCGGTACCCGTAGCGCTGCCCCGGACCCACCCCGGGGAGGTGGCCGTGCCAGGTGTAGCCATCGACCTCGACAAGCCGCACCCGCTCCTCCTGGCCCGAGGCCCCGAAGAGACAGAGCTCGACCCGCTCCGCCGCCTCCGAGAAGACCGAGAAGTTGGTCCCCCGCCCGTCCCACGTCGCCCCCAGCGGGTACGCCTCGCCGGGGTCGATTGGCGGCTCGCTCAAGGCCCGGCCCGGCGACGGCCCGGCCGCCTTGGGGCCCCCTGCCGCCGACCCTTGTCGGCCGGCTCGAGGTCGCCCAGCTCCCGGCGCAGCTGCACCACCCGGTCCCGCAGCTGAGCCGCCCTCTCGAATTCCAGGTTGCCGGCGGC
>DAHVAB010000443.1 GCA_027314825.1 Solirubrobacterales bacterium | reverse complement strand
CGGAGATGAGCGAGCGGGCGATGGTGAGGCGGCGCTTCATCCCGCCCGACAGCGGGTCCACCCGGTCGTCGGCCCGGTCCGTCAGCTGGGCGAACTCCAACAGCTGCTGGGCCCGCCGGCGGATGAGCGGACGGGGGAGGTCGAAGTAGCGGCCGTAGATCATCAGGTTGTCGAGGACCGTCAGCTCGAGGTCGAGCGAGTCCTCCTGGGGAACCAGGCCGATCCGCGCCCGGATCCGGGTGCCGTCGACCGCCGGGTCCATGCCCAGCACCCGCAAGGTCCCCCCGCTCACCGGCGACGTGCAGGAGATCATCTTCATGGTCGACGTCTTGCCGGCGCCGTTCGGCCCGAGGAACCCGAACGACTCTCCGCGGTCGATCTCGAAGTCCACCGAGTCGACGGCCACGAAGTCCCCGAAGCGCTTGGTCAGGCCGCGGGCGACCACCAGAGGAGACCCGGCCGTGGACCGGGCCTCCACCGCGGGCGCGTCGGTCGAGGGGTTAGGAGCGGGAGCCACCGACCGCCCACGCTACCGGCAGGCGACCGGCGACCGGCGCTACCCGGTGGGCGAGCTCCGCAGCACGAGCTGCCCGGTGCCCCCGGGCTGGAGGGTCGCCGCCAGGGCGACGCAGGAACCGTCGTCGGCGCAGGCGA
>DAHVAB010000442.1 GCA_027314825.1 Solirubrobacterales bacterium | reverse complement strand
ATGGTGAGTTTTGTGAAGCTTGATGTGGAGGGGGCGGAGGCGCTCGCCCTTGACGGTGCTAGGCGCATTCTGTCTTGTGATCGGCCCTTGGTGTTTTGTGAGCTGAATGACATCGTTCTTCGTGACGCTGGCTCGTCGGCGAGTGAGCTGTTGGCGAAGTTTGGCGAACTGGGTTATGAGCCGGATCACGAATATCGCGCGCTGGTGAGGCATGTCAACGACAAAGTCACAGATATCTTGTTTGCGCCAGCATAGCCGGAGCAACCACGCGGTCTATGGGCCTGCTAGGTGGAGTGGGCGTTATGTGAGGGACGAGCGTGGCGCTCGGCGCGGCGGGTTGCACTGGCCCCGCCGCGGCCCCGCCGCGCCCAGGCGCTGTGTGGTCTGCACGTCTGTGACGAAAGTACTAGAGATGCGATCGCGTGCAAGCGGGCCAGTGGCGCGGTGGAGTGGAGCCTATGACTGCCATGCACCACGGAGTCTCGTGCGGTCGAGTCGCAACCCGCTTGCGCGCGGTTCGCCTGTGCAGGGTGGACGCTGGTCTGTGTCGTGCATGGCGAGCTGGCGCGTTAAGCGCATGCGGACGACCGCGGCGCTTGCATGCTAAAACGCATGGCCGGCCGCCCGTGCCTCGGGCGCCTGAGCTGGCCGATCG
>DAHVAB010000441.1 GCA_027314825.1 Solirubrobacterales bacterium | reverse complement strand
GGCCCGGCATTTCGGTCTCGGCGATCAGGATCTCCTTGCGACCCCACTCGGCAAGCGACAAGTCGGCGACTTTGCAGTCAGTAGGCTCTTTGGGCGGTTTGAGTGTGGCGTTCATGGCTGAATGCTCCAATGGGTTCATTGAGCGCCGTATAGCGAATGGCTGCACCGTTCGAGCCTGGCAGGTGGCAGCAGGGTGAGCCGCCGGCCCGTCGCAACGCTCCTCGAAAGGCGCCGCGCCGCCGCACCGCGCGGCGGCGAAGTCGATTCCCGGCGGGCGCCCTGGGGGCCGCCCGCCGGGGCGCAGATCAGGCCGCCTTGGTCGTCTTGGCGTCCTCGGCCAGGACCTCGGCGCGGTCGGTCCGCTCCCAGCTGAACTCCGGCTCGGTCCGGCCGAAGTGGCCGTAGGCGGCGGTCTGCTGGTAGATCGGGCGCGCCAGATCAAGCATCTGCCGCAATCCGTACGGCGTGAGGTCGAAGTGCTTACGCACCAGGCGGGTCAGTTGCTCACGCGAGAGGCGGCTCGTGCCGAACGTCTCGATCATGATCGAGGTCGGCTCGGCAACCCCGATGGCGTAGGACACCTGCACCTCGCAGCGGGCGGCGAGTCCGGCCGCGACGATGTTCTTGGCGACATAGCGCGCCGCGTACGCGGCCG
>DAHVAB010000440.1 GCA_027314825.1 Solirubrobacterales bacterium | reverse complement strand
CGGGCGCTACGTGGCATTCCAGTCGATGGCGGACAACCTTGGCGGGCCGACCGCCAGCGGGGGTCCGAACAAGGTCTACGTCCACGACAACGTGACCGGCCGGACCACCATGGTGTCGCTCACCTCGAGCGGCGGCGCGCCCAACGGCAACGCCCTCTATCCGGACGTCACCCCCGACGGGCGCTACGTGGCCTTCGTCTCCGACGCCAGCAACCTGCTGCCGGGAGCCGGGGGCAGCACCGACGAGGGTGACGGTTCCCATGGGCCCGGCGGCACGGGCGGCACGGGCGGCACGGGCGGCACGGGCGGCACGGGCGGCAGCAATGCCGAGGAGAGCACGACGACTCAGGTGTACGTACGCGATCTGGTGGCGGGGACAACCGCCATCGCCAGCGTGAGCTCGACCGGTGTCGTGGGCGACGCCTCGAGCGCCGGCTCCTACGGTCCGACGATCTCGGACAACGGGCAACTGGTCACCTTCGAGTCCGACGCCACCAACCTCGTGGAGGGCGACACCAACGGGCAGGAGGACGCCTTCGTCCACGACATGCAGACCGGCACCACCACGCGGGTCAGTGTGAACGCCGACGGGAGCCAGGCGACGGTGAGCGACTACCCCCCCGAAGGCGTGACGACGCCGAGCGACTTCACGCCGATCGCC
>DAHVAB010000043.1:5766-11511 GCA_027314825.1 Solirubrobacterales bacterium | reverse complement strand
AGGTCGGCTTCAGCCAGTCCTACACCTACTTCACCTGGAAGCACTCGCGCTCGGAGCTGACCCGCTACGTGGAGGAGATGGCCCACGGCGAGGAGCGCGAGTACCTGCGTCCCAACTTCTTCGTCAACACCCCGGACATCCTCACCGAGTACCTCCAGCACGGCGGCCGGCCGGCCTTCCAGGCGCGGCTGATCCTCGCCGCCACCCTCTCGCCCTCCTACGGCATCTACTCGGGCTTCGAGAACATCGAGCGCACGCCCGCCCACCCCGGCTCCGAGGAGTACCTGCACTCCGAGAAGTACGAGATCAGGCACCGCACGCTCGACGGCGAGCTGCTGCCGCTGATCGCCCGCCTGAACGCGATCCGGCGCGAATCCCCGGCGCTGCAGCGCTTCGAGAACGTCACCTTCCTGCCCACCGAGAACGACGCGCTGATCGCATACGCGAAGCGATGGGCGGATAACACGGTGATAGTGGTCGTCAACATCGACTTCACCGGCCCCCAGGAGGGCCTCGCCATCATCGGCGGCGAGCTCGGCCTGCCGGACGCCTTCCGGGTCGAAGACCTGCTCAGCGGGGAGCGCCACGACTGGCGCACGGGACGCAACTACGTGCGCCTCCACCCGCCCGACCGGGTCGCCCACATGATGCGGGTGCTCCGATGAGCGAGGCGCAGAGCCCTCCCGCCACCTCCAGCCAGTGGTTCGAGGCCGACCCGCAGTGGTTCAAGACGGCCGTCTTCTACGAGATCTACGTTCGCGGCTTCTACGACTCCGACGCCGACGGCTCCGGCGACTTCCGCGGCCTCACCGAGAAGCTCGACTACCTGCAATGGCTCGGGGTCGACTGCATATGGCTCCTGCCGATGTACGCCTCGCCGCTGCGCGACGGCGGCTACGACATCGCCGACTTCTACTCGGTCCACCCCGACTACGGCACCCTCGAAGACGTCAAGGCCTTCATCGACGCCGCCCACGAGCGCGGGATGCGGGTGATCGCCGACCTCGTCATGAACCACACCTCCACGGAGCACCCGTGGTTCCAGGAGGCCCGCTCGGCCCCCGACTCCCCGAAGCGCAACTGGTACGTGTGGTCGGATGACCCCGACCGCTACCGGCAGGCGCGAGTCATCTTCCTGGACACCGAATCGTCCAACTGGACATGGGACCCGATCGCCGGGCAGTACTACTGGCACCGCTTCTTCTCCCACCAGGCCGACCTCAACTACGACGAGCCGGCCGTGCAGGAGGCGATGCTGGAGGTGATCCGCTTCTGGCTGGCGCTCGGCCTCGACGGCTTCCGCCTCGACGCGGTCCCCTACCTGATCGAGCGGGAGCACACCAGCTGCGAGAACCTACCCGAGACCCACGCCTACCTGCGGCGCGTGCGCTCCTTCGTCGACACCCACTTCCCCGACCGCCTGCTGCTCGCCGAGGCAAACCAGTGGCCGGCCGACGTGGTCGCCTACTTCGGCGAGGGCGAGGAGTGCCACATGGCCTTCCACTTCCCGATCATGCCGCGGATGTTCATGGCGCTGCGCCGCGAGGAGGCCGCGCCGATGCTGGAGATCCTGCAGCAGACCCCCCGGATCCCCTCGAACTGCCAGTGGGGCCTCTTCCTGCGCAACCACGACGAGCTGACCCTGGAGATGGTCTCAGACGAGGAACGCGACTACATGTACTCCGAGTACGCGAAGGACCCCCGCATGAAGCTCAACCTCGGCATCCGCCGGCGGCTGGCCCCCCTGCTGGATAAGGGACGCGACGAGATCGAGCTGATGACCGCGATCCTCTTCTCGCTGCCCGGCAGCACCGTGCTCTACAACGGGGATGAGATCGAGATGGGCGACAACGTCTACCTCGGCGACCGCGACGGCGTGCGCACCCCGATGCAGTGGACGGGCGATCGCAACGCCGGCTTCTCCCGCGCCGACTTCGCCCAGCTCTACGCCCCACCCCTGATGGACCCCGTCTACGGCTACCCGGCTGTCAACGTGGAGGCGCAGCTGCGCCTCTCCACATCGCTTCTGCGTTGGCTTAGACGCTTCATCGCCCTGCGCAAGGCCCACCCCGTCTTCGGCCTGGGCAGCTACGAGCCGCTCGCGCCCAGCAATCCCAGGATCTTCGCCCACATCCGCCGCTACGCGCAGGACGTCGTGCTCTGCGTGCACAACCTCGCCCGCTCCGCGCAGGCGGTCCAGCTCGACCTCTCCGCCTTCGAGGGCCGCCACCCCGAGGAGATGCTCGGCCGCTCGCGCTTTCCCCGGATCGGCGAGCTTCCCTACCTGCTCACCCTCGCACCGCGCGGCTTCTACTGGTTCCTGCTCTGCGAGCAAGAGGCGCCGGAGGTGCAACAGGCCTGATGGAACAGCAACCCGGCAAGAGTGCGCCAGACGTTGCCCGCGCGGTCGCCGGAGGCGACCTCACATTCCTCGACCGGACGCGCCTGCAGGAATGGATGGTACGGCAGCGGTGGTTCGCGTCCAAGGCACGGGAGCTGAGCGCGATCGCCGTGCTGGAGGCGCTGCCGCTGCGCACCGACCCGCCGCTCGCCAACGCGATCATCCAGGCGCGGCACTCCTCCGGGACGCACGAGCTCTACCAGGCGCCGCTCGGATTCCGGTTGGCGGCGGACGGCCCCGGCGACGGGGCGATCGAGCGGATCGAGGGCTGGGAGGTCTACGACGCGCTCGCCGACCCGGCCGAGACCATCATCCTCGCCGGCCTGCTCGCCGGGGAGGTCTCCTTCCAGCAGGGCGAGACTCGGATGGTCTTCCACCGCGCCCCGGACGGCGCCGTCCCCCCCTACGCGCGCAGCGTACGCACCCTCGGCGCCGAGCAGTCCAACACCTCGCTGGTATTCGACGAGAGCCTGGTGATGAAGATCTTCCGGCGCCTGGAGCCGGGCGCCAACCCGGAGCTGGAGATGCTCTCGTTTCTGGCTGCCCATGATTTCCAGGAGATCGCGCCGTTCATCGGCTGGTGCGAGTACGCCAGCGCATCGCTGGCCGCCACGGTCGCGATCGTGCAGGGCTACATCGCGGGCGGGCGCGACGGCTTCGAGTACGCGCTGGCCGCGCTGCAAGCCGATCCGGCATCCCTGCGGGAGCCGCTGCGCGCACTCGGCCAGACGCTCGGGCGGATGCACACCGTCCTGGCCAGCGACCCCGACGACCCCGACTTCGCACCCGAGGAGCCGAGCGAGGAGGCGCCTGCGCTGCTGGCCGCCTCGATCGACGAGGCGATCGAGCAGGCCTTCCTCGACCTGCCGCAGCGGCCCGAGCTCGCCCCACTGGCCGGCCGCTCCGAGGAGCTGCGCGACCGGCTGGCCGCGATCGCGCGGATGGGCGTCGGCGGGCGGGTGATCCGCACCCACGGCGACATGCACCTCGGACAGACGCTTCTGGCCCCCGACGGCCGCTGGCTGCTGATCGACTTCGAGGGCGAGCCGGCCAGGCCGCTGATCGAGCGGCGGCGCAAGCGCTCGCCGCTGCGCGACGTCGCCGGGATGCTGCGCTCCTTCGCCTACGTGGCCGCAGCCGCGGAGATCCGCCACGGGGTGAGCGTCCCGGCCGGCTGGCAGTCGGAGGCCCGCGAGTCCTTCCTGGCCGGCTACATGGAGACCGTCGAGGGCGCGCTGATGCCGATCGGCCTCGGCGCCACCGAGCGTCAGCTGATGGTCTTCGAGCTGGAGAAGGCGATCTACGAGCTGCGCTACGAGCTCGAACACAGGCCCGACTGGGTGCAGATCCCCGTCGCCGCGATCGTCGCGCTGCTGGAGGAGCCGGCGCCGTGAGCGGCAGCTGCCCGCACCCGGCGCCCGGCGCGCACGGCCGCATCCCGGAGGGGGCGGCGCCATGAGCGTCTCGGGCGATGTGCGCGAGCTGCTGGCCGGCACGCTCTCAGACCCCCACCGCCTGCTCGGCGCCCACCCGGCCGAGGGTGGCGTCACGATCCGCGCCTACCGGCCGACGGCCACGAGCGTGAGCGCTCGCCTCGGCAACGGTCGCGGCGGCGACGACCACGGCAAGCGCGGCGAGGGCGGCGGCAGCGGCGGCGGCGCCACCGAGCTGCAGCTGAGCCCCCGGGCCGACGCCGACTCCCTCTTCGAAGGCTTCCTGGCAGGCGCGAAGCTGCCGCTCTCCTACCTGCTGGAGGCCTCCTACCCGGACGGGGCCAGCCATGTGACGGCCGACCCCTACCGCTTCGAGCCGACCCTCGGCGAGCTCGACCGCCACCTCGCCGCCGAGGGTCGCCACGAGCAGCTGCAACAGCGCCTCGGCGCCCACGTCCGCGAGCTCGACGGCATCACCGGCACCGCGTTCGCCGTCTGGGCGCCGGCCGCCCGGGCCGTCTGCGTGATCGGCGACTTCAACCACTGGGACGGCCGCACCCATCCGATGCGCTCGCTCGGCTCCTCCGGGATCTGGGAGCTCTTCATCCCGGGCGTCACCGAGGGCTGCCGCTACAAGTACGAGATCCGCACCCAGGCCGGCGAGCTGCGCCTGAAGGCCGACCCGTTCGCCTTCGAGGCGGAGATGCCGCCGCAGACCTCATCGGTCGTGCACCGCTCCCGGCACCGCTGGCTCGACGGCGACTGGCTGGCCCGCCGCGAGAGCCTCGCGCCCCACGAGCAGCCGGTCTCCATCTACGAGCTCCACCTCGGCTCCTGGCGGCGCGACCCGGACCGGCCCGACCGTTGGCTCTCCTACCGCGACCTCGGCGAGCAGCTCGCCGACTACGCGGCGAGCATGGGCTTCACCCATGTCGAGCTGCTGCCGATCATGGCCCACCCCTACCCAGGCTCCTGGGGCTACCAGGTCACCTCCTACTTCGCGCCCACCCCCCGCCACGGCTCACCCGACGATCTGCGCGAGCTGATCGACACCCTCCACGCGGCTGGCGTCGGCGTGATCGTCGACTGGGTTCCCGCCCACTTCCCCCGCGACGACTGGGCGCTCGCGCGCTTCGACGGCACCGCCCTCTACGAGCACTCAGACCCCCGTCGCGGCGAGCATCCCGACTGGGGCACACTCGTCTTCAACTTCGGCCGCAACGAGGTCCGCAACTTCCTTCTCGCCAGCGCTCTGCACTGGCTGCGCGACTACCACTTCGACGGCCTGCGCGTCGACGCGGTCGCCTCGATGCTCTACCTCGACTACTCGCGCCCCTACGGCGAGTGGGTGCCGAACCAGTTCGGCGGCAACGAGGACCTGGAGGCGGTCGCGTTCCTGCGAGAGCTCAACGAGGTCCTCCACGCGCGCCAGCCCGGCACGATCTCCGCCGCGGAGGAGTCGACCGCGTGGCCGGGCGTCTCCCGCCCCACCTACCTGGGCGGCCTCGGCTTCACCTTCAAGTGGAACATGGGTTGGATGCACGACACGCTCGGCTACTTCGCCCGCGAGCCGATCCACCGCCGCCACCACCACAACGAGCTGACCTTCAGCCTCATGTACGCCTTCTCCGAGCAGTTCATCCTGCCGCTCTCCCACGACGAGGTCGTCCACGGCAAGGGCTCCCTGCTCTCCAAGATGGCGGGCGAGAGCTGGCAGCAGCTGGCCAACCTGCGCGCGCTCTACGGCTACATGTGGGCGCACCCCGGCAAGAAGCTTCTCTTCATGGGTGGCGAGCTCGCCCAGGAGGCCGAGTGGAGCCACCACCACTCGCTCGACTGGCACCTGCTGGAGCGCCCCGAGCACGCGGGCATGCAGACGCTCGTGGCGGAGCTGAACCGCGTCTACAGGGA
>DAHVAB010000043.1:0-5756 GCA_027314825.1 Solirubrobacterales bacterium | reverse complement strand
CGGCCCGCGCTGTGGCAGCTCGACGGCGAGCCGGCCGGCTTCCAGTGGATCGAGGCGAACGACGCCGATCAGAACGTGATCGCGTTCTTGCGCCTCGGCCGGACCGACGACGACGTGCTCGTCTGTGTCTGCAACCTCTCGCCGGTCCCGCGCGAGGGTTGGCGCCTGGGCCTGCCGCGGGCTGGGCGCTGGGTCTCGGTGCTCGACACCGACTCCGAGCGCTACGGCGGCTCGGGCTACCCCGCTCCGGCGGCGGTGGAGGCCGAGCCGATCGCCTGGCAGGGGCAGCCCCATTCCGCGCAGGTCACACTGCCGCCGCTCGCGACCCTGTGGCTGGCGCCGGCATGAGCGACCCGGCGAGCAGATGAGCGCCTGGACGGCGGCCGGCCGGGGCGGCGGGAGGGCCGCGGCCGGCCAGGAGCACTGCTACCCCTGGCAGCGGCCACTGGGAGCCGCGGCGCGGCCGGGAGGCATGGTGCAGCTGCGCGTCTGGGCGCCCGGCGCCCACCGCGTTGCCGCCCGGATCGGCGAGCGCGAGGTCGATCTCGCGCCAGCCGGGCTTGGCATCTGGGAGGCGCAGGCCCGAGCCGAGGCGGGCGAGGACTACTTCTTTCTGCTCAATGGAGGCGACGGCAGCGGCGAGGACGGGCGCGGCGGCGAGAGCGGCGGCGGGCGCGCCATCGACGACGGCTGGCTGCCCGACCCCTGCTCGCGCTGGCAGCCGCACGGCATCCGCGGCGCCTCGCGGATCCTCGACCCGGCCCGCTTCGTTTGGAGCGACGGCGACTGGCGGGGCCTGCGCCTGGAGGAGCTCGTCATCTACGAGCTGCACGTCGGCACGTTCACCCCAACGGGCGACTTCGAGGGAGTGATCGATCAACTGCCCCGCCTGCGCGACCTCGGCGTGACCGCGATCGAGCTGATGCCGATCGCGGAGTTCCCGGGCGTGCGCGGCTGGGGCTACGACGGCGTCTATCCGAGCGCCGCCCACTCCGCCTACGGCGGGCCGCTGGCCCTGCAGCGCCTGATCGACGCCGCCCACCGGGAGGGCCTGGGCGTCCTGCTCGACGTCGTCTACAACCACGTCGGCGCCTCCGGCCTCGACGCCCTGGAGGCGTTCGGCCCCTACTTCACCGAGCACCACGAGACGTTCTGGGGACGCGCCATCAACTACGACGATGCCGGCTGCGACCCGGTCCGCGAGTGGGTCGCCCAGAGCGCGAAGGGTTGGGTGCGCGACTTCCACTTCGACGGGCTGCGCCTCGACGCGATCCATGCCATCCACGACGAGAGCGCTCATCACATCGTCTGCGAGATCTCCGAGCGCGTGCACGCAGCGCGGCCGGGCGCGCTCGTGATCGCCGAGAGCGCCCTCAACGACCCGCGGGTGATCCGTCCGCCACGGCTCGGCGGGCACGGCTGCGACGCGCAGTGGGCCGACGACTTCCACCATGCCCTTCACACGCTGCTCACCGGCGAGCGCGACGGCTACTACGCCGACTTCGGCGCCCTTGCCGACCTGGCCAAGGCCTTCCATCGACCCTTCGTCCACGACGGCACCTACTCCCCGTTCCGCGGCCGGCTCTTCGGGGCCCGCGCGGAGGATCGGCCACCGGAGCAGTTCGTCGTCTTCTCCCAGAACCACGACCAGGTCGGCAACCGCGCCTTCGGCGAGCGGCTGCCCGCCGCCGCGCGGCCGCTGGCCGCCCTCTGCACGCTGCTCAGCCCCTTCACGCCGCTGCTGTTCATGGGCGAGGAGTACGGCGAGAGCGCGCCGTTCCAGTTCTTCACCGACCACATCGACCCGGAGATCGCCGAGCAGACGCGCAGCGGGCGCCGCCGCGAGTTCGCCTCGTTCGCCTCCTTCACTGCCGGGGCGCAGCTGCCCGACCCGCAGGACGAGCAGACGTTCCTGCGCTCATGCCTCACCCACCGGGGCGGCGACCGGGCGCTGGCCGAGCTCTACCGGCGGCTGCTCGCGCTGCGAGCGCAGATGCGCGCGGCGGGCGACGGGGGCGGCGGCGGCGCGAGCAGCAGCAGCGGCGGCGGCAGCAGCGGCAGCGGCAGCGGCAGCGGCAGC
This sequence comes from Solirubrobacterales bacterium, assembly GCA_027314825.1. Taxonomy (GTDB): domain Bacteria; phylum Actinomycetota; class Thermoleophilia; order Solirubrobacterales; family Solirubrobacteraceae; genus Palsa-744. The sequence continues at coordinate 3,676 of DAHVAB010000043.1, read as the reverse complement.
GAGCCGCTGATCGCATACGAGGAGCAGGCTCGGTGGCTGACGGTCCGCCGCGGGGCATGGCTTCTCGCCTGCAACTTCTCCGCGGAGCCGCAGTCGGTGCCATGCGGCGAGGCGAGCGAGGTCGTCATCGCCACCCACGGGGCGAGCATCGGCGGCGGCGGCCGCCTCACGCTGCCGGCGCTCGCGGGAGCGCTGCTTCGATGAGCACGCAGCCCGTCTGGCCGGGGCAGCCGTTTCCGCTCGGGGCGAGCCCGGACGGGCATGGCACCAACTTCTCCCTCTTCTCCGAGCACGCCACGAGCGTCGAGCTCTGCCTCTTCGACTCCGACGGGCAGGAGAGCCGTGTGCCGCTGCGGGAACGGACCGCATATCACTGGCACGGCTTCCTGCCGGGGATCGGCCCGGGCCAGCGCTACGGCTACCGCGTCCACGGGCCGTACGACCCCGAGGCCGGCCTGCGCTTCAACCCGGCCAAGCTGCTGCTCGACCCCTACGCGAAGGCGATCGACGGGGAGATCGACTGGGGTGCCGCGGACGTGCTGCCGTACATCCCGGACGGCACCGACAGCGCCGACCTGGAGCCGAGCGAGCAGGACAACGCCGCGGCGATCCCCAAGTGCGTGATCGTCGATCCCTCCTTCGACTGGGAGGGCGACGGGCCGCTACGCAGGCCCTGGGCCGAGATGGTCATCTACGAGGCCCATGTGCGCGGCTTCACGATGCGCCACCCGGACGTGCCCGACGCTCTGCGCGGCACCTTCGCCGGCCTCTGCTGCCCGCCGGCGATCGAGTACCTCACCTCGCTCGGGGTTACGGCGGTGGAGCTCCTGCCGATCCACCACATCGCCTCCGAGGCCTTCCTGGCCGAGCGCGGGCTGACCAACTACTGGGGCTACTCGCCGATCGGATACCTCGCCCCCCACGCCGGCTACGCCGCCCACGGCACAGGCGGCCAGCAGGTCTCAGAGGTCAAGGAGATGGTGAAGGCCCTGCACCGTGCCGGGATCGAGGTGATCCTCGACGTCGTCTACAACCACACCGCGGAGGGCAACCACATGGGCCCCGCGCTCTCCCTGAAGGGGATCGACAACTCCTCCTACTACCGCCTGATGCCCGACGAGCCCCGCTTCTACATGGACTTCACCGGGACCGGCAACTCATTGAACGTGCTGCACCCGAGCGTGCTGCGGCTGATCATGGACTCGCTGCGCTACTGGGCGGTGGAGTGCCACATCGACGGCTTCCGATTCGATCTGGCCTCCGCGCTCGCCCGCGAGCTCTACGACGTCGACCGACTCTCCGCCTTCTTCGACGTGATCCACCAGGACCCGGTCCTCTCCCAGGTCAAGCTGATCGCCGAGCCGTGGGACGTCGGGCCGGGCGGATATCAGGTCGGCAACTTCCCGGTGCTGTGGACCGAGTGGAACGGCGTCTACCGCGACGTGGTCCGCGACTACTGGCGGGGGCGCGCCTCCGTCGCCGACTTCGCCTCCCGGCTGACCGGCTCCAGCGACCTCTACGAGCGAGACGGCAGAAAGCCGTTCGCCTCGATCAACTTCGTCACCGCCCACGATGGCTTCACCCTCGCAGACCTCGTCTCCTACAACGAGAAGCACAACGAGGCCAACGGCGACGAGGGCCGGGACGGCACCGACGACAACCGCAGCTGGAACCACGGCGTGGAGGGACCGACCGACGACCCGGAGATCCGCGCGCTGCGCGCCCGCCAGCAGCGCAACTTCATGGCCACCCTGCTGCTCTCCCAAGGGGTGCCGATGATCCTCGGCGGCGACGAGCGCTGCCGCACCCAGCACGGCAACAACAACGCCTTCTGCCAGGACAACGAGATCTCCTGGTTTCACTGGACCCTCGACTCCGAGCGCGAGCTGATGCTCGAGTTCACCCGCCGCCTGATCGCGCTGCGCCGCTGCCACCCGGTCTTTCACCGCCGCGACTTCCTGGCGGGCGCCGAGGTGGACGGCGGGCTGCCTGACGCGTGGTGGCTGCGACCCGACGGGCGGCGGATGAGCCAGCGCGACTGGCAGCGCAGCGACGCGCACGCGATCGGGCTCTTCCTGAACGGCCAGAAGATCCCCTACCTCAGCGAGGACGGCAAGCCGATCTCAGACGACACCTTCCTGCTGCTCTTCAACGCCCACCACGAGCCGGTCACCTTCCAGCTGCCGGCCCGCCGCTACGGCGCGCAGTGGACGCTGGAGCTCTCCACCGCCGAGCCGGAGCTGGCGCCGGGGGCGCGGTGGGCGCTGGCACGGGCGCCGCTGGCCGCGCCCGAGCGCTCGGTGACGGTCATGCGGCGCGAGGGGCCGCGGGGGCGGTGAGCAAGCGGTGGCGCTGCTGAGAGCCACCTACCGGCTGCAGCTCGGCGGCGAGCTGCACTTCGCCGCCGCGCGGCGGCTGATCGGCTACCTCTCCGGGCTCGGCGGCAGCCACCTCTACCTCTCGCCGATCATGCAGGCCCGGCCCGGCTCCACCCATGGCTATGACGCGATCGACCATTCGCGCATCGCCGCCGAGCTCGGCGGCGAGGACGGCTTCCGCGAGCTGGCCGGCGCGGCCGAGAGGGCCGGGATGGGGATCATCCTCGACGTCGTCCCCAACCACATGGCGGCCGACCCCGCCAACCGGCTCTGGGCCGATCGGAGCCTGCGCCGCCGCTTCTTCGACATCGACCCGGACACCGGCCGCCACCGCCGCTTCTTCGACATCGACGGACTGGCGGGACTCCGCCAGGAGGACGAGGAGGTCTTCGCAGCGACCCACGCCAAGATCCTGGAGCTGCTCTCAGACGGCCTGATCGACGGCCTGCGGGTAGACCATCCCGACGGCCTGGCCAACCCGGCCGGCTACCTGCACAGGCTGCGCGCCGCCGGCGCCAGCCGGGTCTGGGTGGAGAAGATCCTGCACCCGGCGGAGCGGCTACGCGACTGGCCGGTGATGGGCACCGTCGGCTACGAGCTGCTCGGCGACCTGACCGCGCTGTGGATCGATCCGGCCGGCGAGCGGCCGCTCACCGAGCTGCACGAGGAGCTGACCGGGCAGCGGCGCAGCTTCGCCGAGGTCGCCGTCGAGGCCCAGCAGGAGCAGGCGCGCACGGCGCTCGCCCCGGAGGTGGCGCGGCTGCACCGGCTCGCCCCGGCGGGGTTGCCGCTCGCGGCGATCGAGCAGGCGCTGGCGCGGCTTCCCGTCTACCGCACCTACGTCGATCCCGCACACGGGCTTCTCGACGGCGCCGACCGTGCGGCGATCGCGGCCGCGGAGATGGACGCGCGGCTGGCGCGGGCGCTGATGCTGGAAGAGGGCGGCTGGGCGGCCGCAGGCGGCGGGGCGGCCGCAGGCGGCGGGGCGGCGGGCGGCGGGGCGGCTGGCGAGACGACGGCCCCGGGCGGCGGGGCGGCGGGCGAGACGGCCGAGCTGGTCACCCGCTTCCAGCAGACATCGCCGGCGATCGCCGCGAAGGGAATCGAGGACACCGCCTTCTACCGCCACCTGCGCCTGCTCGCGCTCAACGAGGTCGGCGGCGACCCGGACCGCTTCTCGCTCACCCTGGCCGACTTCCATGCGCGCGTGGCCGAGCGCGGCGCGCGCTTCCCCTTCGCCCTGCAGTCGACCCAGACCCACGACTGCAAGCGCAGCGCCGACGTCCGCGCGCGGATCG
>DAHVAB010000439.1 GCA_027314825.1 Solirubrobacterales bacterium | reverse complement strand
GAGATCATCCGCCGGGGGGACGCCGTCGCCTGCATCGCCGGCGGGAGCGAGTCCTCGATCACGCCGCTCGCGATGGGCGCGTTCAGCTCGATGCGGGCGCTCTCCCAGCGCAATGACGATCCGGAGCACGCCAGCCGCCCCTTCGACGCGGGCCGGGACGGGTTTGTGATCGCCGAGGGGTGCGGCATCCTCATCCTGGAGGACTACGAGCACGCGGTGAGGCGGGGGGCCCTCATTCTCGCCGAGGTCGCGGGGTATGCGGCCAGTGCCGACGCCTACCACCTAACGGCGCCGGAGCCCACCGGGAGGGGAGCTCGTCGGGCCGTGACCCGGGCGCTGCAGAAGGCCGCGGCATCTCCGGATGAGGTCGACTACATCAACGCTCACGGCACCTCGACGCCGCTGAACGACGCGGCCGAGACCTCCGCCATCAAGCAGGTCCTCGGCGAGCACGCCGGCCAGATCCCCATCTCCTCGACCAAGTCGATGACCGGCCACACCCTGGGCGCGGCGGGGGCGATCGAGTCGGTGTTCTCGGTGATGGCGATCGTCGATGGCCGGGTCCCGCCGACGATCAACTACCAGACCCCTGACCCCGCCTGCGACCTGGACTACGTCACGAGCGGGGCGCGCACCGTGCGGCCCCGGCTGGTCCTGAACAACTCCTTC
>DAHVAB010000438.1 GCA_027314825.1 Solirubrobacterales bacterium | reverse complement strand
AACCCCGCCGACGGTCGGGGCCAGGCTCCCCGAGGGCGGCGAGCAGGCCGCCCACCGGCGTCTCGACGCCTTCCTGGCCGACGCGCTGGCGTCCTACGGGCGGTGTCGGGACCGGCCGGACCTCGACGGCACGTCGCGGCTCTCGCCCTTCCTCAGGTTCGGCTGCCTGCACCCCCGCCAGCTGTTGGCCCGGCTCGACCACGAGGACCCCGCCCACCGGCGGTTCGCCGCCGAGCTCTGCTGGCGGGACTTCTACGCCGACGTGCTGTTCCAGCGCCCAGACTCGGCCTGGCACCCGTACCGTCGCCAGCTGGCCGGACTGGCCTGCGACGAGGGACCGGACGCCGACCGGCGGTTCGAGGCCTGGACCGAGGGCCGGACCGGGTTCCCCGTGGTCGACGCCGGCATGCGTCAGCTCCGGGGCGACGCCTGGGTCCACAACCGGGTCCGCATGATCGCGGCCAGCTTCCTGGTGAAGGACCTGCACCTGCCGTGGCAGCGGGGGGCACGGTGGTTCATGGCCCACCTGGTGGACGGCGACCTCGCCTCCAACCAGCACGGCTGGCAGTGGGTGGCCGGAACGGGCACCGACGCCAGCCCCTACCACCGCATCTTCAACCCGGTCGCCCAGGGGAAGCGGTTCGACCCCGACGGCGCCTACGTCCGCCGGTGGGTGCCCGAGCTCGGG
>DAHVAB010000437.1 GCA_027314825.1 Solirubrobacterales bacterium | reverse complement strand
TGTTTCCCGGCTATTGGCGGGACGCGCCGGCGACAGCTGCGGCCTTCTCCGGCGGTTGGTTCCACACCGGAGACATCGGCGTCCGGGACGAGGACGGCTACCTCTTCATCGTCGACCGGCTCAAGGACATGATCGTGTCGGGCGGGGAGAACATCGCCAGCTCGGAGGTCGAGCGGGTGCTGTACGAACACGAATCAGTAGGTGAGGCGGCCGTCGTGGGTCGACCCGACGACCGATGGGGCGAGGTCCCGGTGGCGTTCGTGGTCCTGCGCCAGGGCGCGCTCGTGACGAAAGAAGAGCTGGTCGAGCACTGCAACGCCCGGCTGGGGCGCTACAAGGTCCCCAAGGAGATCACGTTCCTCGATGCGCTGCCGCGCAACCCGACCGGCAAGGTGCTCAAGCGCGAGCTCCGAGGGGGATGAACGGCCCTGCGCCCGACCCAGCCGATCCACCCCGGGCAGCACCGTTCCAGCTCACGGGGCGGGGCCGCCCCGGTCGAGCACCCGTCGAGACGGAACTCCGGCATCGTCGTGGGTCGGAGGGAGGGGCACCCGACACCACGACGCAGGCGTCCCGTTTCGAGGACGGGTCGACCGGTTCGCCGACCACCTCGGCGATGCGCCGCACCGCGCGGTCTGCGGGCGGCCAGGCGTCCAACGAGCGCGCGGCAGGGTCGACCGGTTCGGGTCGTGGTGGCGGAAGGTCTTCGCCTTCC
>DAHVAB010000436.1 GCA_027314825.1 Solirubrobacterales bacterium | reverse complement strand
GAGGACAAGGTCGCGCGCCGCGGCGTGCGCGTAGCCGACCTGATGTATCCGGGGGAACTGCCCGACAAGCTGCGCGCGGTGGTCGACTACCACAACTTCGTGCTGGAGCACTGGCTGAAGGCCAGGCCGGTGGATTACCAGGCGGTGCTGGACATGGCGCTGGCCTTCGGCGATTACGTGCGTCCGCTGGTCGAGGATGTCGCCGCCACGCTGCACGAACTGCATCGCGCCGGCAAGCGCGTACTGTTCGAGGGCGCGCAGGGTTCCCTGCTGGACATCGACCACGGCACCTATCCGTTCGTCACCTCGTCCAACACCACCGTCGGCGGCGCGCTGGCCGGCACGGGCGTCGGCGTCGGCGAGATCGACTACGTGCTGGGCATCGCCAAAGCCTACGCCACGCGCGTCGGCGGCGGCCCGTTTCCCACCGAGCTGCACGACGACACCGGCGAGATGCTGCGCACGCGTGGCAACGAGTTCGGGGCCACCACCGGTCGCCCGCGGCGCTGCGGCTGGATCGACCTGGTGGCACTGAAGCGCGCGGTGCTGATCAACGGCATCTCGGGCCTGGCCATCACCAAGCTGGACGTGCTCGACGGCCTGCCCAGCATCAAGGTTTGCGTGGCCTATGAGTATCGCGGCAAGCGCCGCGAACTGGCGCCGCTGGATGCCGCCGGATGGGACGAGTGCAAGCCGGTGTACCTGGAGTTTCCGGGCTGGCAGGA
>DAHVAB010000435.1 GCA_027314825.1 Solirubrobacterales bacterium | reverse complement strand
CAGCGCGCAGACCATCATGACCACGAGCAGCAGGAACGATTTGTTGACCGTGCCCTGCACGGTCATGGCCTGCTGACCGAACCCCACGCGCGGCACGCGCGTAAAGGTATTGTCGTTCAAGCCCGGATTACCCGATCGCCTATACTGAAACGCCATCTGAATCCTCCTCGGCACAATAGACCGATATTACGTGATGGGGGTTCCCCTGAGGAAATTCCACCCCTTTTGAGGGAGGGCCGCCCCCCCGGGGCCCCTGCGCCCTAGCTGCCGGCTCGGTTCGGGTCCCGCCAGCCGCGCTCGAAGGGCAGCCGCCAGGCGTGCGGGGCGATGAGCTGATGCATGGAGTTCGGCCCCCAGGAGCCCGGCGCGTACAGGCGCACCGGCGGCGGGGACTCGAGCAGCGGGATTGAGACCTCCCAGAGCCGCTCGATGCCCTCGGCCGTGGTAAAGAGCGTCATGTCCCCGCGCATGGCATCGAGGATCAGCCGCTCGTAGGCCTCGAGCACCTCGCCCACCAGGGCCGTATCGTGCATGGCGAACTGCAGGCTCAGCTTGTCGAGCCGCATGCCCGGGCCGGGGCGTTTGCCGTAGAACGACAACGACATCTTCGACACGTCCGCCAGGTCGAAGGTCAGATGGTCCGGGCCCTGCGCGCCGACGCCCGAGTCGAGCGGGAACATGCTCTTCGGCGGCTCGCGGAAGGCGATGGAGATGATGCGCTTGCCCTC
>DAHVAB010000434.1 GCA_027314825.1 Solirubrobacterales bacterium | reverse complement strand
CCGGCCGGGCGATCCCCATCTGCTCCAGGAGGGCGTCGAACTGGCCGCGATCCTCGGCCAGCTGGATCGCCTTGCCGGGAGATCCCAGCAGCTGCACCCCCTCACTTTCCAGCAGCGGGGCCAGGTTGACGGCGGTCTGCCCGCCGAACTGGACCACCGCGCCGAGGGGCTGCTCCACCCGACAGACCTCCAGCACCGACTCCAGGTCCAGGGGCGCGAAGTACAGACGAGTGCTGCAGTCGAAGTCGGTCGAGACCGTCTCCGGGTTGCTGTTGATCATCACCGCCTCCAGGCCGCGCTGCCGGAAGGCGGCCGCGGCCTGGACCGAGCAGTAGTCGAACTCGATCCCCTGGCCGATCCTGATCGGACCCGACCCCAGGACCACGGCCGCCCCCGGGTGCGCCCGCTGCTCATCCTCCTGCTCGTAGCAGGAGTAGAAGTACGGGGTCACAGCGGCGAACTCAGACGCGCAGGTGTCGACGCACTTGAAGGTGGCGATCACTCCGAGTCCCTGGCGCCGGGCCCGGACCGCCGCCCGGGTGGTCTGGCCCAGCTCCGCCAGGCGCTGGTCCGAGAGTCCAGCCCGCTTGGCTTCCCGCAGCAGCTCGGCCCCCGCCTCCGGGCCGGCGGCGGCGACCTCCCTCTCCAGGGTGGCCAGCCGCCCCAGCTGGTGCACGAACCAGGGGGGATAGCCGGTGCGCCGGGACACGCTGTCGGGGAGCTGCCCGTGGTCCAGCGCCGCCATCA
>DAHVAB010000433.1 GCA_027314825.1 Solirubrobacterales bacterium | reverse complement strand
GACCAGCACCGGAATGTGCTGCCGACCGTTGTGCACCGCGATGGTGAGCCCCACCATCTCCGGCACGACCATCGAGCGGCGCGACCAGGTCTTGATCGGCTTGCGGTCGTTCTTCGCGCTCGCAACCTGCACCTTGTTGGCGAGGTGCAGATCGACGAATGGACCCTTCTTGAGTGAACGTGGCATCTTGGCTCGTGCTCCCGCTAGCGCTTCCGGTTCTTGCGACGCTGAACGATCATGTTGTCCGTGCGTTTGTTGTTGCGAGTCTTCAACCCCTTGGTGTTCCAGCCCCAGGGGGAGACCGGATGGGGGTTACCCTGACCAGACTTGCCCTCGCCGCCGCCGTGCGGGTGATCCACCGGGTTCATCGCCAAGCCGCGCACGGTCGGACGGATTCCGCGCCAGCGCTTCGCGCCGGCCTTGCCGTAGTTGCGCAGGTTGTGCTCGTCGTTGCCCACCTCACCGATGGTGGCGCGGCAGTCGACGTGCACCTTGCGGGTCTCGCCGGACTTCAACCGCAGGTAGGCATAGCTGCCCTCACGCGCGGTGAAGGCAACGGAACTGCCCGCGCTGCGGGCCATCTGGCCGCCGGCACCGGGCTTGAGCTCCACGTTGTGCAGCGTCGTGCCCACTGGGATGTGGCGCAGCTGCATCGCGTTGCCGGCCTTGATCGGCGAATCGGCGCCCGAGCGCAGTTCGTCGCCCGGCCGCACGCCCTTCGGCGCCAGGATGTAGCGGCGCTCGCCGTCGGC
>DAHVAB010000432.1 GCA_027314825.1 Solirubrobacterales bacterium | reverse complement strand
CACTGCTCCTTCGGCGACTACAGGGCACGCGAGTACTTCTGGCAGATCAACCAGTTTCGCGCCCTCCGCGCCCACGACATCGCGAAGGTGATCGGCGCCGACCCGACGCTGCCGGACGAGCTCGTCCAGGGGATCTGGGACGAGCTCGCGCCGCACATCGAACAGTGGCGCGCGATCGGCGTGTTCGGCCCGGCCGTCCCCGTGCCGGACGACGCGCCGCTGCAGCACCGGCTGCTGGCGATCACGGGGCGCGAGCCGTAGCGCTCCCGCTCAGGAGGCGAGGTCCTCCCGCGGGAAGCCTTCGATCCGCCACCGCGGCGTCGATCTCCGCTCAGCGGTTCCGCTAGACTCCCGGCTCACGCGGATGTAGCTCAGTTGGCTAGAGCGTCTGCTTGCCATGCAGAAGGGATGAGCCGCTTTTAGCCTGCAAATCCGCCACTTTTCGGAAGTTTCTCCCGGTCGTTTCTCCCGAAGGCGTCCGAGCGCGCGGCCGGCGCTGGCGCGGCTTACTCCGTGCGCCGGGGTCAGGCGCTAACGTCCGAAGGATGAACGGGCACACATTCAACGTGGTCTACGAGGATGCGGGCGATGGCTGGGTCTACGCTCACGTCCCCGAGCTGCCCGAGGTCCACACCCAAGGCGAGGGCCTTGACGAAGCGCGTGAGATGGTCCGTGACGCGATCGCGCTCGTAGTCGAGGACCGAACGGCACGCGGCGAAGGCATCCCGGCGACCGGATGGGCGCTTGTGGAGCCC
>DAHVAB010000431.1 GCA_027314825.1 Solirubrobacterales bacterium | reverse complement strand
CGGCTGGCCAGCGGCGCGCCGAAGGTGGTGCGCTGCGCCGCGCGGGAGCACATCGCCTGCAGCGCTCGCTCCGCGGCGCCGATCGCGCGCATGCAGTGGTGGATGCGCCCGGGCCCGAGGCGGGCCTGGGCGATCGCGAAGCCGTCGCCCTCGTTCGCGATCAGGCTCTCGGCCGGCACCCGCACATCCTCGAAGAGGATCTCCGCATGGCCCTCCTGGTCGGTGTATCCGAAGACGGGCAGGTTGCGCACGATGGTCACGCCGGGAGTGTCGATCGGCACCAGGATCATGCTCTGCTGGCGGTGCCGGGCGGCCTGCGGATCGGTCTTGCCCATCACGATCATGATCCGGCAGTGGGGGTGGCAGGCGCCGGAGATCCACCACTTGCGCCCGTTCAGCACGTACTCGGAGCCGTCGCGCTCGATCCGCAGCTGCACGTTGGTGGCGTCGGAGCTTGCGACCTCGGGCTCGGTCATCGCGAACGAGGAGCGGATCTCCCCGTCCAGGAGCGGCATCAGCCAGCGGCGCTTCTGCTCATCCGAGCCGAACTGGTGGAGAACCTCCATGTTGCCAGTGTCCGGAGCCGAGCAGTTGCAGGCCTCCGAGGCGATGTGGCTGCGGCCGAGGATCTCAGCCAGCGGCGCGTAGTCGCTGTTGGTGAGGCCGGCGCCGAGCTCGGAGTCCGGCAGGAACATGTTCCACAGCCCGCGCTCCCTGGCCGCCGTCTTCAGGTCCTCCATTGCCTGGGGCTGATGGTGCGGGTTTCCGGACTCCTC
>DAHVAB010000430.1 GCA_027314825.1 Solirubrobacterales bacterium | reverse complement strand
CAGCGCAATACGCGCAGCGGCAGCCGGCGCAATATCGCCGCGCACTATGACTTGGGCAATGCGTTGTTCGAGCTGTTCCTGTCCCCAGACATGATGTACTCCTCGGCCATCTTCGCGCGCGCGGACGAGACGCTGGAGTCCGCCTCGCGGCGCAAGCTCGAGCGCATCTGCCGCAAGCTCGACCTGCAGTCCAGCGATCGTGTGCTCGAGATCGGTACCGGCTGGGGCGGCTTCGCAATTCATGCCGCGCGTGAATACGGCTGTCGCGTTGCCACCGCCACCATTTCACGCGAACAATACGAACTTGCGCGTGCGCGCATCGCCGCCGCCGGACTGACGGACCGGATCGAGGTTCTGCTGGCCGATTACCGGGATCTCGGCGGCCGCTACGACAAGCTGGTGTCGATCGAGATGGTCGAAGCAATCGGCCACCAGTATCTCGACCTGTACTTTCAACGCATCGCCGCGCTGCTCGAGCCGCATGGCGCCGCGCTGGTGCAAGCCATCACCATCGAGGACCGGCGCTATGCCAAGGCACTGCGCGAGGTGGACTTCATCAAGCGCCACATCTTTCCGGGCAGCTTCATTCCCAGTGTCGGCGCGCTGAGCGGCGCCATCGCCCGTGCCGGCGATCTGCGCCTGGTCAACCTCGAGGACATCGGTTCCAGTTACGCGCTGACGTTGCAGGCATGGCGCGAGCGCTTTCTGCAACGCCTGCCCGAGGTGCGCGCGCTGGGCTACGACGAACGCTTTGCTCGCATGTGGGAGTTCTACTTGGCCTATTGTGAGGCCGGCTTCCGCG
>DAHVAB010000042.1 GCA_027314825.1 Solirubrobacterales bacterium | reverse complement strand
GAGGATCGGCGGCCCGATCAGCAGCGCTCGGAGGCCGAGGCGGAGCGCAGCGCCGTCGATCTCGACATGGAGGAGCTCGTGAAGGCCGCCGCCAAGCGCGACGAGTATCTGGCGATCGCGCAGCGAACCCAGGCCGACTTCGAGAACTACAGGAAGCGCGTGGCCCGCGAGTCGGCGGCAGCCCAGCAGCGGGGTCTGGCCAAGCTGGCCAAGGAGCTGCTGCCCGCGCTCGCCAGCCTCGACCGCGCGCTCGCCGCAAGCGGCGGGGGTGGTGGTGGCGGTGGTGAGCCGGCCACGGCCGCTCAGGGCGGCGATCCGCCGGAGCCGGCGGCCGCCGGGGAGCCGGCGGGCGAGGACTCGCTGCTTCATGGCGTGAAGCTCGTGCGCGGGGAGCTGCACGCCGCGCTGGCCCGCCTGGGCATCGAGTCCTTCTCGCCTGAGGGCGAGCGGTTCGACCCGGCGGAGCACGAGGCGATGGCGCAGCGGCCGGTGGATGGAGCGCAGCCGGGGTGCGTCGCCGAGGTCTACCAGGCCGGCTGGAGGATGGGCTCGGAGGTGATCCGGCCGGCGCGGGTGCTCGTGGCGGCCTGAGGGGGAGCAGATGGCAGCACGCCCCGACCACTACGCCGCGCTCGGCGTCGCGAAGAACGCCTCCCCCGAGGAGATCAAGAAGGCGTACCGCAAGCTGGCCCGCAGGTATCACCCGGATCGCAACGCGGGCGACAAGGACGCGGAAGCGCGCTTCAAGGAGATCTCCCAGGCGTATGACGTGCTGAGCGATCCGGAGAAGCGCAGGCGCTACGACGCCGGCCCCGGCCCGGCCGGGTTCGGCGGCGGCCCTGCCGGCGGTGGGCCTGCAGGCGGCGGCTTCGCCGGCTTCGACTTCGACGCCGGCAACATGGGCGACATCCTCTCCAACCTGTTCGGCGGCGGCGGCGGCGGCGCCGGCGGGGGGGCCGGCGGAGCTCGCGGCCGCCGTCAGCGCCGGCGTCCGGAGCGGGGCCGCGACCTGGAAGCGGAGGTGCAGATCTCCTTCGATCAGGCGATCTCCGGCGCCCAGGTCTCGCTCTCGGTTCCGACCCACGGCACCTGCCAGACCTGTCACGGCACCGGCGCCAAGCCGGGCACGACCCCGAAGGTGTGTCCCCGCTGCGAGGGCAGGGGAGTCGAGACCCAGGGCCAGGGGATGTTCTCGATCTCCCAGCCCTGCTCGCGCTGCGGCGGCTCGGGCACCGTGATCGAGGATCCCTGCCCGACATGTCACGGCTCCGGCGCCGTCCGCACCGTCAAGCGCTACCGGGTGAACATTCCCGCCGGGGTGAAGGACGGCGGCAGGATCCGGCTGGCCGGCAAGGGCGAGCCGGGGCTGCGCGGCGGGCCGGCCGGCGACCTCTACGTGCTTACCCATGTCAGCTCCTCGCCGGTCTTCGCCCGCAAGGGCGAGAACCTGGAGGTGGAGGTGCCGCTCAGCATCCCGGAGGCGCTGCGCGGCGCCGACGTGGAGGTGCCGACCCTCACCGGCGCAAAGACGCTGCGCGTGCCGCCCGGCACCCGTCATGGCACCGTTCAACGCCTGCGCGGCGAGGGGCCGCCGAAGCCGGGCACGAAGCAGAAGGGCGACATCCACTACCGGTTCGTGATCGAGGTGCCGGACACGCTGAGCGCCGAGCAGCGCCAGGCGGTCGACGCGCTCTCCGCGGTGATGAACGGCAACCCCCGCGAGCGCCTCTTCGACGGGGCGGCCGGCGCGGCGAGGGAGGGGGCGGCGCGGTGAGCGAGCATGGCTCCGCGAGTCAGGGCGGCGGCGCGATCGGCCAGCATGGCTCCGCGAGCCAGGGCGGCGGCGCGATCGGCCAGCATGGCTCCGCGAGCCGGGGCGGCGGCCCGATCAGGGAGCATGGCTCGGCGGGCGGCGCCGGCTCGGAGGTGCTGCGCGTGCGCGTCGCCGCCGACCGCGGCGTGTTCATGATCTCGGTCGCCGCGGAGCTGGCCAACATGCACCCGCAGACCCTGCGCACCTACGAGGCGCGCGGGCTGATCACCCCCAAGCGCTCGCCGAAGGGCACGCGGCTCTACTCCCAGCACGATGTGGAGAAGCTCAGGCGGATCCAGGCGATGACGGCCGATCTCGGGCTCAACCTGGCGGGGGTCGAACGCGTCCTGGCGCTGGAGCGGGAGGTGCGCGAGATGCACGAGCGGATCGAGCAGCTCGAGACGCAGGCGCTCGCCGCCGAGGTCCGCCTCGCCGAAGAGCTGGAGGCGGTGCGGCGCTCCTTCAAGGCGGAGCTCGTGCCATACAGCAACAGCACCGCGCTCGTGCTCGCCTCGCAGGCGCGGCCGTATCGCAGGAGGCGACGCCATGAGGGTTGATTGGCTGGACGTCGGGAGCGGCGATATCGGGGGAGACGGCGCCAGGAGGGTCGATTGGCTGGACGTCGGGCATCGGGCGCGGCGACGGGCGCGGCTATGGAGCAGGAGGCGAGGTCATGCAGGCTGACCGGCTGACGATCAAGACGCAGGAGGCCTACGCGGCCGCGCTCAGGCTCGCCGGCCGGCGGGGCAATCCGCAGGCCACCCCGTCGCACCTGCTGGCGGTGCTGCTGGAGTCGGGCGCTACGGGCGCCGGCGCCGGCGCCGCTGCTGCTGCTGGCGGCGGACCGGGGCCCGCCCACCCCGGCGTGGTTGCGGCGGTGCTCGCCAAGCTGGGCGTGCCGGTGGCGGCCGTGAGCTCGAGCGTGAACGCCGCCCTGGATGCGCTGCCGACCGTCTCCGGCCCGGCCTCGCCGGAGCCGACCGGCCCCTCCTCGGAGCTGGTCGCCGTGCTGCAGGCGGCCGAGCGCGAGGCCGGCGCGATGGGGGACGAGTACGTCTCTACAGAGCATCTGCTGCTCGCGCTCGCGCAGGCCAAGGATCCGGCAGGCGACGCGCTGCGCGCCCAGGGCGCCGACCACGATGCGCTGGGCAGGGCGATCTCCGAGGTGCGCGGGCCGCACAGGGTCACAGACCAGAATCCGGAGGAGCGCTACCAGGCGCTGAGGCGCTACGGCAAGGATCTCACCGAGATCGCCGAGCAGGGCAAGCTCGACCCGGTGATCGGCCGTGACGAGGAGATCCGCCGGGTGGTGCAGGTGCTCTCCCGGCGCACGAAGAACAATCCTGTCCTGATCGGCGAGCCGGGTGTCGGCAAGACGGCGATCGTCGAGGGGCTCGCCCAGCGGATCGTCTCCGAAGACGTGCCCGAGTCGCTGCGCGACCGCCGCGTGATCGCGCTCGACATCGGCTCCCTGATCGCCGGCGCCAAGTACCGCGGCGAGTTCGAGGATCGCCTGAAGGCCGTCCTGGCGGAGGTCTCCGAGGCGCAGGGCACGGTGATCCTGTTCCTCGACGAGTTGCATACGATCGTGGGCGCCGGCGCGGCGGAAGGCGCGGTGGATGCCGCCAACCTGCTGAAGCCCATGCTGGCGCGGGGCGAGCTGCGCGCCGTCGGCGCCACGACCCTGGACGAGTACAGGAAGCACATCGAGAAGGACGCCGCCCTGGAGCGCCGCTTCCAGCCGGTGATGGTCGGCGAGCCGAGCGTGGAAGACACGATCGCGATCCTGCGCGGCCTGAAGGAGCGCTATGAGGTCCATCATGGCGTGCGCATCCAGGACAGCGCCCTGATCGCGGCCGCCACCCTGTCTGAGCGCTATATCGCGGACAGGTTCCTTCCCGACAAGGCGATCGATCTGATCGACGAGGCGGCCTCAAGGCTGCGGATCGAGATCGACTCGGTGCCGACGGAGATCGACGAGGTCGAACGCAGGATCATGCAGCTGGAGATCGAGCGCACCTCGCTGGAGAAGGAGAGCGACGAGGCGTCCCGCGCGCGGCGGGAGGCGATCGAACGCGAGCTGGCCGAGCTGCGAGAGCGCTCCGACGCGATGATTGCGCAGTGGCAGGCGGAGAAGGAGGCCGCCAAAGGCGCGGCCGACCTGAAGGAGCGCCTGGAGGAGGCCCGCACCGAGCTGGAGCGGGCCGAACGGGCGGCCGACCTGGAGCGCGCGGCCAAGCTCCGCCACGGCGACATTCCAGAGATGGAGAAGAGACTGGCCGCCCTGGAGGGCGGCCCCGCGGGGTCGCGTGATGGCGGCTCCGGCGCCGGGGGTGATCAGGCGCTGGCCGGCGAGGCGGCGCACGCCGGCGATGGTGCGGGCACCGTGGCGGGCGCGCGCCCCGGTGGCGTCGAGCCCGCCTCGGCCGCCCCGCCCGTCTACGTCAAGGATGAGGTCGACGCCGACGATGTGGCGGAGGTGGTGGCCCGCTGGACGGGCATACCGGTCAGCCGCCTGATGGAGGGCGAGGTGGAGAAGCTGATCCACATGGAGGAGCGCCTCCACGAGCGGGTGGTCGGCCAGGATCAGGCGGTCGAGGCGGTGGCCACCGCGCTGCGCCGCTCCCGCGCCGGCCTGCAGGATCCGGACCGCCCGATCGGGACGTTCCTGTTTCTCGGTCCCACCGGCGTCGGCAAGACGGAGCTGGCGCGCGCGCTCGCGGAGTTCATGTTCGACTCCCAGGAGGCGATGGTCCGGATAGACATGTCCGAGTACATGGAGCGCCACGCCGTCTCACGGCTGATCGGCGCCCCGCCCGGCTACGTCGGCTACGAGGAGGGCGGCCAGCTCACCGAGTCGGTGCGGCGGCGGCCCTACTCGGTCGTGCTGCTCGACGAGATCGAGAAGGCGCACGCCGACGTCTTCAACACGCTCCTGCAGGTGATGGACGACGGCCGGCTCACAGATGGCCAGGGTCGGACCGTGGACTTCAAGAACACGGTCCTGATCATGACCTCCAACATCCCCGTCGGCCCGCCCTCCGCGGGGGACGCGCCCTCCGGCGCCGGGGCTGACGGCGCATCCGCCGGACCGTCGCCTACCGGCCCGTCGCCCGCGGGCGCGGAGGCCGCCTCCGACCGCGCCTCCGACGCGCAGATGCGCGCCGCCCTGCTGGCCCACTTCAAGCCGGAGTTCATCAACCGTCTCGACGACATCGTCCAGTTCCATCCGCTCAGCCGCGAGCAGATCGCCGAGATCGTCGACCTCCAGGCCCACCGTCTGATCGCGCGTGTCGCCGAGCGCGGCGTGGAGGTGCGCCTGAGCGATTCGGCCAAGGCTCTGCTCGGCGATCTCGGCTACGACCCAGCCTACGGCGCCCGGCCGCTGCGCAGAGTCATCCAGAAGCAGCTCGTCGACCGCCTCGCGCTCTCTCTGCTCCAAGGCGAGCTCAGGGCAGGGGACTCCGTCGAGGTGGACGCGGTGGATGGGGGGCTGGCGTTCGAGAAGGTGGCGGCGCCGGTGGGGATCTAGAGCCTCGCCGGCGGGGCCGAGCCCGGCCCGGCCCCGCCACCGGCTCAGCAGAAGACAGCGAGATGGAAGGGCTTTTCGGCGGCGGCAGCCGAGGTGTTGCGTATCCACACCCACACGGCATCCGGGTTGCCGCTTCTGGTGGCGACGCCAATGAATCCTTCCGGCGCCGGCCCTGCTCCGCTTTCGCCGAGCGTGGCCTCGTATGCGCACTTGCTCACATTCCGATTGAACGTCACCGCGTAGCCGCCGGTTTCCACCGCTTCAACCGTGGTGGCGCCGCTGCCGCGGACGAGCGTGCCTGCGCTGTCGACGACGGCCCACAGCGCCGTTGCCGACGCGCCTTCTTTGCCGACGGGCCCTTCCTTGCCGGCCGGCCCTTCTTTCCCGGCTGGCCCTTCTTTGCCGGCCGAGCCTTCTTTGCCTGCCGGTCCTGCCAGTCCCGTCTTGCCCTGCGGCCCTCGCTTGCCTTTCAGCTTCTTGACCACCTTCGGGCTGATCTGTTTGGTCGAGGTGATGATGTAGTGGCTCGCCGCCAGCGCGCCGCCGCTCATCGCGAAGACGAGGGCGAGCGTGGCCACGACGTTTGCGTAGGTGAGGCGCTTGCGTATGAACATGGCGGATAACGTACGGGCCCCAATGGGCGTAGGCAATACGTAGTTCACCGTCAGTTTTCTGACGCAGCTCGCTCCGCCGGTGCGCTGCCGTGCCCGCCACCGCGGCCGGCCTGTCCTGACGCTCGCCGCCCGGGCCCTTGCGCCCCGCGGTCGCCCGCCCTCGCCCCCGTACCCGCCACGGTGGCCGGCCTCCCCTCACGCTCGCCGCGGCCGGCTCCGCCGGCCATCATCCCTTCCCCCGGCGACCCCTTGAGCCGGGCATACTTGTATGCAAGTATGTGAAGGGTGAGGGCAGCGAGGAGCGATATGCGGATCTCCATCTCCGATCGCGCCGCCGGGACGCGGCCGCGAGAGCGCATATATGTGAGCCTCAGAGACGCGATCGTCTCGACAGAGTTCCATCCGGGGCAACGTCTCTCGGAGACCGATCTGGCGGCCCGGCTGGGGGTCAGCAGGACGCCGATCCGGGAGGCGCTCGTGCGCCTGCGCGACGACCGGCTCGTGGAGATCGTGCCGCAGCTCGGCACCTATGTCGCACGCATCAGCCACACCGCCGTCGCCGACGCCCAGTTCGTGCGCGAGTCGCTGGAGTGCGCCGCGGTGAGGATCGCCGCCGAGAAGGCGGACTCCGAAGACGTCGCCGCCCTGCGGGCGATCGTCGAGCGCCAGCGGGAGGCGTTCCGGGCCTCCGACGTCGCTCGCTTCTACGTCTTCGACGACGAGCTGCACCGCTCCCTCTCCGAACTCTCCGGCCACGGCATCGCCTGGTCGCTGGCCCAGCGCGCCTCCGGGCACCTGAACCGGATCCGCCGCCTCTCGATGACGATGCCCGCCTACATCGACGAGATGATCGAGGAGCACGTGCTGGTGATCGACGCGGTCGCAGCGGGCGAGCCCGAGCGGGCCGAGACCGCGCTGCGGGCCCACCTGCAGATGGTCGTCTCCGGCCTGCCCGACATCGAGCGCTCCCACCCGGAGTACTTCGAGCGGTGAGCGTCGTGGCCCGATCGGCACACGCCCCCGCCGGCGCATCCCCCGAGCGGCCGGTTGCCGAGACGCCGCCGGTCGCCGAGACGCTCGCCTCCGCCGAGGCGCTCGCGGGCCACCTCGCCTCCTACGAGCAGATGTGGCTGATCCGGCTCTTCGAGGAGGAGGCCGAGCGCCAGTACAAGGCGGCCCGGATCGGCGGGTACTGTCACCTCTCCTCCGGTCAGGAGGCGTGCACCGTGGCCGCCGTCGGCGCGATGCGCGAGCACGACGTGCTGATCACCGGCTACCGCTGCCACGGCTTCGCGCTCGCCCGCGGAGTGCCGCCCGGCGAGGTGATGGCCGAGCTGTTCGGACGCAGCGACGGCTGTGCCCGCGGCCGCGGCGGCTCGATGCACCTGCTCGACGTGGAGCGCGGGTTCCTCGGCGGCTGGGGGATCGTGGGCGGCCAGCTGCCGGTCGCAACCGGCGCCGCGCTCGGCCTCGTGCGTCGCGGGCGCACCGCCGCTGTGCTCTGCGAGATGGGCGACGGCGCCGTCAACATCGGAGCCTTCCACGAGTCGCTCAACCTCGCCGCGCTCTGGCAGCTGCCGATCGTGTACCTGATCGTCAACAACGAGTATGGGATGGGCACGAGCGTGCAGCGCGCCTCCGCGGAGCCCGAGCTCTACCGGCGGGCCGCGGCCTTCCGGATGCACGGCGAGCGCGTCGACGGAGACGATATCGACGCGGTCTCCGAGGCGGCCGATCGGCTGCTCTCCCGCGCGCGCACCGACCGCGTCCCGGCGGTGCTGGAGGCGGTGACCTACCGCTACCGCGGCCACTCGGTCGCCGATGCCGGCCTGGCCTACCGCAGCCGCGAGGAGATCGACGCGCGCCGCCGGGAGGACCCGATCGAGCGGCTCGGGCGCAGGCTGATCGAGATGGGCGCCGAGGAGGCCGAGCTCCAGCAGGCGCGCGCTCGCGCGCAGGAGGCGGTCGTAGAGGCGGTCGTTTTCGCCGAGCAGAGCCCCGAGCCGGCGCTTGACGGCCTCGCCCACGGCGTCTACGCGAAGGGCAGCGACGTCCAGTTCGAGCGGATGCGCCCCGGCAGCCCGTTCGGGGAGCAGGAGCTCGTCTTCGGCGGAGGTCTCGGGCGGTGAGCGCGCCTCTCGCGAGCCCGCGGGCGCGGCAGTCGCCCGGCCGGGAGTCATCCGCAAGCCAGCGGATGACCTACCGGGAGGCGCTGCGCCTGGCGCTGCGCGAGGAGATGGCCCGCGATGAGCGCGTCTTTCTGATGGGCGAGGAGGTGGGCCTCTTCGAAGGCGCCTACAAGGTCTCCGCGGGCCTTCTGGCCGAGTTCGGCCCCGAGCGGGTGCGCGACACACCGATCTCCGAGGAGGGCTTCCTCGGCGCCGGCGTCGGCGCGGCGATGCTCGGGCAGCGGCCGGTCGTGGAGATCATGACGCTGAACTTCCTGCTGGTCGCGATGGACCAGGTCGTAAACCACGCGGCCAAGGTCAGGGCCATGTTCGGCGGCAAGGTCGGCTGTCCGCTGGTGATCCGCTCGCCCGGCGGCGCCGGCAACCAGCTGACCGCCCAGCACTC
Organism: Solirubrobacterales bacterium; assembly: GCA_027314825.1. Classification (GTDB taxonomy): domain Bacteria; phylum Actinomycetota; class Thermoleophilia; order Solirubrobacterales; family Solirubrobacteraceae; genus Palsa-744. Next base: position 3,086 of record DAHVAB010000042.1, on the reverse strand, counting down.
ACAGTCCTTCGAGGGCTGGCTCGCCGGGACGCCCGGCCTGAAGGTGCTGGCGCCGGCCAATCCCGCCGACGCGAAGGGGCTGCTGAAGGCGGCGATCCGCGACGAGGATCCCGTGCTCGTGCTCGAGAACCTGCCCATCTACAAGGAGAAGGGCGATGTCCCGCTCGACCCTGAGCACGTGACCCCGATCGGGCGGGCCGCCATCGCCCGCGAGGGCACCGACATCACCCTCGTCGCGCACTCCTTCGCCACGGTGCGCTCCCTGGAGGTGGCCGAGCGGCTCGCCGAGCGCCACGGCGTCAGCGCCGAGGTCGTCGACCTGCGCTCGCTGCGGCCGCTGGACGTCCAGACGGTCGCCGAATCGGTCGTCAAGACGAGCCGCGCGGTCTGCGTCGAGGAGGGCTGGCCCTCCTACGGAGTCACCGCCGAGCTGGCGGCGCGGATCCAGAGCGCCTGCTTCGACGATCTCGACGCCCCGGTGGAGCGGGTGGGGATGGCGGAGGTGCCGCTCCCCTACGCCAAGTCGCTGGAGCTGGCCGCGATGCCCGGCGTCGAGCGCATCGAGGCGGCCGTCTTGCATACGCTTGGCATCTCATGATCGAGATCCCGATGCCAAGGCTCTCCGACTCGATGGAGGAGGGCACGATCCTTCGCTGGCTGGCCGAGGAGGGCGCGAGCGTCACCCGCGGCCAGGAGCTCGCCGAGATCGAGACCGACAAGGCTTCGATGGTCTACGAGGCCGATGAGGCCGGGGTGCTCCACACGCTTGCCGCCGAGGGCGACACGCTGCCCGTCGGCGCTCCGATCGCACAGCTGCTCGGCGATGGCGAGCAGCCGGCTGGCGCCGGCCGCCCCGGCGCGAGCGAGGCCGCCGGGAGCGCGCGGCCCGTCCCGACCAACGGCGCACGGCAGCCGGCCGAGCCGGCCGTCCCGGCACGCTCCGCCCCTCCGCAGGGCGCCGCGCTCGGCGCGGGCAACGGCCTTCCCCCCGGCGCCGGAGGCCCTCCCCCCGCCGCCACGGCCGGCGAGGCGCCGCAGAGATCCGAGCAGGCGCCGCAGCCCTCCGGTGACCGTGTGAAGGCCTCGCCGCTGGCGCGCCGGCTGGCCGCCGATGCGAACCTGGAGCTCTCGGCGCTCGCCGGCACCGGCCCGGGCGGGCGGATCGTGAAGGCCGACGTCGAGCGGGCCGCCACCGGGGAGGCCGCGGGCGGCGGCGCGGAGGGCGCGGCACTTGCGCAGGGCGCGGCAGCCGCGGGCGGCGCCGTGGCGGACGTGCCGCGAGCCTCCACCCCTATGGCCAAGGGCGCCTCGCAGGTGCACGAGCTGACCCGCACCCAGTCCCTGATCGCGCGGCGGATGGCCGAGGCGAAGGCCACGATCCCCGAGTTCACGCTGCGCTGCGACGTGGACATGGAGGCGGCGGTGGAGATGCGCGCCTCGCTGAAGCGGCTCGCCGAGCGCGGGGAGCGCGAGCGGGCGCCGTCCGTCAACGACCTGATCGTGCGAGCGTGCGGCCTTGCGCTGCGCGAGCACCCGCGTGCGAACGGCACCTACCGCGATGGTGCCTTCGAGCTGCACGAGCGTGTCAACGTCGGTGTCGCGGTGGCGAGCGCCGACGCGCTGCTGGTCCCGGTGGTGCGAGACGCCGACCGTCTCTCCGTCTGGGAGATCGCGACGGAGGCGCGCCGACTGGCCGCAGCCGTCCGCGACGGGACGATCACTCCGCCCGAGCTGTCCGGCGCCACGTTCAGCGTCTCCAACCTCGGTATGTACGGGATCGACTCGTTCACCGCGGTCATCAACCCGCCGCAGGCGGCGATCCTCGCGGTCGGCTCGCTGGCCCAGCGGCCCGTCGTCCGCGACGGCCGGCTCGCCGTCGCTCACACCATCTCCCTCACCCTCGCCTGCGACCATCGGATCCTCTACGGCGCCGACGCCGCCGAGTTCCTCGGCGCGGTCCGCGAGAGCCTGCAGGATCCGCTGCGCCTGCTGACCTGACCTGACCTGACCTGGCCTGAGCGGCCCGGCCCGGCCGTGCGCCCGCGCGCCGGGGATTCGCGCCGCGGGACCGCGGGGCTGCCTGCCGCGCTCAGGCGCCGAGGATGCGCGCCGCGAGGACCGTCGTGTTGCCGCCCGCGCTCAGGCTCCGAGGATGCGCGCCGCGAGGACCGCCGCGTTGCGCGCGTTGTCCAGGCCGACGCACGCGACCGGCACGCCCGGCGGCATCTGCACGATTGAGAGGATCGCGTCCAGGCCGCCGGCCGCGGTCAGCCTGCCCGACAGCGGCACCCCGATCACGGGCACCTCGGTGTGGGCGGCGACGGCTCCCGGCAGCGCGGCGGAGATCCCGGCGCCGGCGATGATCACCCGCAGGCCGCGACTCTTGGCGGCCTTCGCGTACTCGGCGACGACGTCCGGTTCGCGGTGGGCCGACATCACCTGGATCTCATTGGCGATCCCGCGCGAGTCGAGCTCCTTGGCGGCCTTCTCCATCGCCTCCATGTCGCTGGCCGAGCCCATCACGATGCCGACCGCCGGTCCGTCCGCGTCCATCTGGGGAAGCGGCGCCTCAGCCTCGGCCAGGCGGATCGGCGCTGTGCCCTGCCTGCTCATCGGCCCGTGGGCGCCGCCGCGGGCGCCGCGATGTCGTCTCGCATCTGCATTCCGTCGAAGGAGATCATGTGCGCAGCAGCATACGCGGCGGCCCGGGCGGATTGCACGTCCGCGCCGAGCGCGGTCACGTTGAGCACCCGCCCACCGGCCGTGACGATCCCTCCCGCGCCGTCGCTCGCCGTCCCTGCATGCGTGACCTCGACGTCCGCCGGCACCGCGTCCAGCCCCGAGATCGGATCGCCCTTGGAGGAGGAGGCCGGGTAGCCGGCGCTCGCGAGCACGACGGTGACCGCGGACTCCCGCCGCCAGCGCAGTCGCACGCCCCGAAGGCCGCCCGGCTCGGTCGCGGCCTGCAGCGCCTCCAGCAGGTCGCTCTCCAGTCGCGGCAGCACCGCCTGGGTCTCCGGGTCGCCGAAGCGGACGTTGAACTCCAGCACCTTCGCCCCGTCGTCGGTCAGCATCAGGCCGGCGTA
>DAHVAB010000429.1 GCA_027314825.1 Solirubrobacterales bacterium | reverse complement strand
CACCCTCCAATCCCGCAGTACCCGTTCGGATTCTTCGCCAGGTACTGCTGGTGGTAGTCCTCGGCGTAATAGAACGTCGGCCAAGGCGCGATCTCGGTCGTGATCGCCCGGTGGCCGGCGGCCGTGAGCCGCGCCTGATACGCCCCTCGCGAGGCCTCGGCCGCCTCGCTCTGCGCCGCATCGGCCGGAAAGATCATCGAGCGGTACTGGGTGCCCTCATCGCCCCCCTGGCGCATGCCTTGGGTCGGATCGTGCGACTCCCAGAACGCCTTCAGCAACGCCTCGTAGCCGATGCGTGCCGGATCGTAGATGACGCGCACGACCTCGGCATGCCCGGTCAGGCCCGTGCACACCTCGCGGTACGTCGGATTGGGCGTCGCACCGCCGGCGTAGCCGACCGCCGTGGCGTAGACGCCGGGCAGCTCCCAGAACAGCCGCTCCGCGCCCCAGAAGCAGCCCATCGCGAACAGCGCTTCGCGCAGTCCGGCCGGGAACGGCGGCACGATGCGATGGCCGTTCACGTCATGCAGGGCGGGCACCTTGAGCGCCTCGGCGCGCCCGGGCAGCGCCTCGTGCGCCTGCGGCAGGGTCATTCTCTTGTGCGACGACGCCATGATGAGCTCCTCCGGGGCAAATCATACCGCGTCCGCGGCGCGCCCTTGCGTCCGCCGCAGCCCGCGCCGTAAGCTGCGCGCGCCATGGGAATCAGCCAGCCACAGAACCTCAGAGCGCCCCCCGCCGAGCGGCAGCGGCCCTACGGCGTGCGCGTAAGCCTGCTGCCCGGGGATCCGTTCCGCAAGGTGGTGGGGCC
>DAHVAB010000428.1:321-824 GCA_027314825.1 Solirubrobacterales bacterium | reverse complement strand
GGAAGGTTTGCCATCCGTCAGACCGGGGTTGAACTTCCACTTGCGCACCGCCTCGAGGGCGGCGCGGTCGAGGTCACGGTAACCGCTGGACTGTTCGATCTTGACATCCTGCACCGAACCATCGGCGCCCACCAGCACCAACAGGATAACGGTACCTTCCTGGTGCTGACGCGCGGCCGCTATCGGATAACGCGGCGGCCGATTCTGGTTGTACGAGATGTCCTGGCTCGGCGCGATGTTCGCTGGCGGCGCCGGGGGTGCCGGCGGTGCCGGCGTCGCGGCCGTGGACATAACGGACTGCTCGGCCACCGGTGGCGGCGGTGTCGGCGGCGGCGGAATCGGCGGCGGCGTGCGAATCTGCACGATCTTCGGCGGCGGCACCTTGGGGGGGACCGGCGGCGGCGGCGGCGGCGGCGGCGGCGGCGGCGGCGGCTTGATAAATTCCACCTGTACGATCTTTTCCTTGGGCTTTTCTTTTGCCTGCGGCGGCGCTGCCGGCGAAA
>DAHVAB010000428.1:0-311 GCA_027314825.1 Solirubrobacterales bacterium | reverse complement strand
GGACACGTGGATCGCGATCGCACCGAACAGCGCCCAGGTGCGCTTCCAGTTAAAGCGGGTTGCCCCGGTTTGAAGGTTACTCGACGCCATCAGTCAACCAAGAATTCTGAGGATGCATCAATCGCCGGGCCCCGCGCAGCGTGACTGCGCCGCGAGGGATCGAAAGCCCACCACGATACACGAGAATGCTTACCGTGTATAGCGAGCGTTCAGGCTTTTTGCAGGGTCCGGGCCGGGTGCGCGGGTTATTTTTTGCCGCCGCGCAGTTGCTTCAGCACTTTTTCCGCCTGCGCATGGGTTTCCGGATCCTG
>DAHVAB010000427.1 GCA_027314825.1 Solirubrobacterales bacterium | reverse complement strand
AGGCACTTTCTCCGGCTGCGCCGCATCGGCGAGCAGCACCTTCGAAGGCGGGCTCTGCGTAGAAGAAGGTTCGGACGCCATGGCAGATGCGGCCGCCCCGATTGACGGCATTGCCGGCAGATCAACACACGTGAGCGCCGCCGCCGCCGTGGGCCGACACGGGGATGTCTGCCAGAGCACCCCGCTGGAACAGACTCGCCCGCCACAACGGATGCGCGCGATCTGGCCCGCCGCGTTGCCTACGGGAGAGCTGCCGCGCCCCGTCCCCTGGAAGGACAGATCCCGCCGCCCACTCACCAGGCAGCACCCGCGCGCCGCGCGCCATCCTCGACCGCGGCAGGCGCGCGTTGCGCGATCAGCGTGTGATCGACACCCGGGTGCGCGGTGACGATGACCGCCAGGTCGGCGCCCTGGAGCGCCTCCTCGACCGAGACGCTCTGCAGGCCCATGTCCGACAGCGCCGGCACGTGCGGGTCGTGGTAGGCCAGCTGCGCACCCAACTCGGCGAGCAGGTCGATGATCTTCAACGCCGGCGACTCGCGGATGTCACCCACGCCCGGCTCGTAGCCGACACGGAAGACTGGGATTCTCGCCGCCCGTCGTACTCATACGTCCCTATTCAAACCGAAGCGAACTCCCGGCGCTACGGCGGACGACGAGCATTCGAACCGCGTAGGTGGGATAGCCGCCCCTGGGAGCTGCTGTTCCTGCCACACGTGCGTTTCACACCTGGAACTCCGAATCGGATGCTTGACTCATACGCTCGCACACCATCGCCGTCTCCACTGCCAGCGATAAGCCAGAGCGAGACGACGCCTATGCCCCCTGCGACACCG
>DAHVAB010000426.1 GCA_027314825.1 Solirubrobacterales bacterium | reverse complement strand
ATCACTCCGCCGCTCTGCGCGCGCGAGACCGCGGCTTGCGCCGCGGGCGGCGATCGTCTCCGGCAGGCCAATGCCGCCCGTGAACAAAAGTCGGGCCAGCGGATGCCGCAGACGCAGCGTGCTTGCCTCGCGCCGCTGCCCGCAAGCCGCCCGGCCGCGCGGCGGTGCCAGACCAGCGTGTCTGTTCATTGCCCAATCGCAGCCGACGGACCGGTCATCGCCGGGAATGGCTTTGTCGCCCGACTCCTGCCGCGCCCGGGTGGCTCGTGCCGCCCGTCTGGGGGTTGGCGGGCGGTGCCCCCAGCCAACGCCACGCGGCGTATTCGGGCAGGTCGATGCCTTCCTCGGTGGCATAACCTAGGGACCGTAGGATCATGTCTTTCATGTGCTCCTTTACGTGTGCGCCGGCGATTTGCAACCTGGGTACACGGTCGATGGCGTCGATCACCAGATCGAAGCGGTCGATCTGGTTGCGAATCGCCAATTCCATCGGCGTATTGATGTTGCCGTGTTCCTTGTAGCCACGCACGTGGATGTTTCGCGCGTTGGTACGCCGATAGAGGAGCTTGTGGATCAGCCACGGATAGCCGTGGAAATTGAAGATGACCGGCTTGTCGCGGGTGAACAGGCTGTCGAAGTCAGCATCCGAGAGGCCGTGTTCGTGCTCGGAGTTCGGCACTAGGCGGAACAGATCGACAATGTTGACGAAGCGCACTTTCAGGTCGGGAAAGTGTTGCCGCAACAAGCCCGTGGCCGCAAGCGCTTCCATGGTCGGGACGTCCCCGGCGCAGGCCATGACCAGATCGGGCACGCTGTCGGCGTCAGTGCTGGCCCAGTCCCA
>DAHVAB010000425.1 GCA_027314825.1 Solirubrobacterales bacterium | reverse complement strand
ACCTTCGGCATCAGGCGGGCGATGAAGCGCAGCTTGGAGACGTCTTCCAGATAGACGATGTCCAAGAGGCCGTCGTCCAGCTCGGCTCCCGGCGCGGCGAACATGCCGCCGCCGTAGGCCTTCGAGTTGGCGGCCGCGACCGTATACCCCGTGAACTCGATCGGCGTGCCCGCCGGCCGCCCCTCCGCGTCCGCCTCGGCGTCCGCCCCCGCTTCCGCCCCCGCGTCCGGGTCGAGCAGCACCTCGAAGTGGACGGGCCGCCAGCCGATCAACGCCCGCAGCGCGCCGTAGGCATACACGAGCCCGCCCAGCCAGGAGGGCGCCTCGTTGGCGATCCGGTTGGCATCGGAGTCGAACCCGACCGAGGCGATGCCGACGAACGCACGGCCGCCGATCTCACCGAGGTCTATCGGCCTGACCTCGCCGGCCGCGACCACGGCGCAGGCGGCCTCGGTGTCGCTCGGAATCCCGAGCACGCGTGCGAGATCGTTCCCGCGCCCGCCCGGCACGATCCCGAGCAGCGCGCCGCTCACTCCGCGCATCGCGTCGGCGGCCGCCCCGATCATCCCGTCCCCGCCGAGCACCACCACCGCCTCGCCGGCCGCCGCCGCATCCCGCGCGAGCTGCCTGGCATGCTCCAGGTCGCGCGTCACCTGCGCACGCACCGTCAGGCCCCGCTCACGCAGGCAGCGCTCCGCCACCGGCGCGGCACGGGCGGCCCGGCCCCCGCCGGCGGACGGGTTGATCAGCAGGCAGAGAGGCCGGTCCACGCGCTGAAGCGTATTGCCCTCTCGCCGGGCGGGCGACCCTGCGGGCGCACCCACACGCACCTACGAGATCGAGCGTGAACGTTTCGCTCTCTCGC
>DAHVAB010000424.1 GCA_027314825.1 Solirubrobacterales bacterium | reverse complement strand
GACTCGCGAATCCAACCCGCAATTGACGGCGAGGGCACTCTTGCCTAGCTTCTGCGCAAATCGGCATTGGAGTTGAGAGAGACTGATGGCCCGCGATGGCGCATTGCTGGCGATCGATCAAGGCACGAGCTCGAGCCGCGCCATTGCGTTCTCGACGGCAGGAGAGGTGCTCGAGATCGAGCAGCAGCCATTCGAGCAGATTTACGCGCACTCGGGCTGGGTCGAGCATGATCCGCAGGTGATCTGGTCAACGGTGCTCTCGACGCTGCGCGAAGTTCTGCGGCGCCTGCAGGCCCGCGGCACTTCCGTCATCGCCGCCGGAATCACCAATCAGCGCGAGACAACGATCGCGTGGAACCGCCGAAGTGGCGCACCGCTGTGCAACGCGATCGTCTGGCAGGACCGGCGCACCGCCGAAATCTGCCGGCGGCTGGCGCAGGCGGGGGAGGAGGCGCGACTGGCGGCGCGCACCGGCCTGAGGCTCGATCCATACTTCTCCGCGAGCAAGATGGCATGGATTCTCGAGCAGGTCCCTGAAGCGCGGGCCGCTGCACGCCGGGGCGAGCTGGCGTTCGGCACGGTCGACTCGTTTCTGCTGGCGCGCCTGACAGGCGGCCGTGCCCATCTCACCGACGCCTCCAACGCCAGCCGCACCGCACTCTACGATATCGTCACGAATCAATGGGACACCGAGCTGTGCGGCCTGTTCGGAGTGCCGCCGGAATCTCTGCCCCGCGTGCAGGACTGCGCGCAAGACTTCGGCGTGACGGATCGGGCGGTGCTCGGCGCCACCGTGCCGATCAGGGGCGTCGCGGGCGACCAGCATGCCGCGCTGATCGGGCAAGCCGGATTCGCCAGCGGCGATGTGAAGAGCACGTACGGCA
>DAHVAB010000423.1 GCA_027314825.1 Solirubrobacterales bacterium | reverse complement strand
AGTAGTTCGCAAAGCCGACGTATTGCGTGCCGGTGTACGTGCCGGGCAGAGTAGCCACGACGTTGCTCATGGTGAAGCTGCTGCCAGGGTTGGTGTTGCCACCCAGCGCCAGCGTATCGCCGCCGCCCGTGCTGCCACTGCTGCTGACGACATTGCCCACCAGACTGTAGCCCGCTTCCAGTTCCAGCGTGTTGCCGCCACCGCTGAAGTCCACCGCGTCGGCCTGCGCGCCGGCGCCGCCATCGGCCTTGCCGCCCGCGATCGTGCCGCTGTCGATCACTGTGCTGCCGCCAGTGGACACCACGCCCACGCCGCTGGTGCCGAGGGTGCCGCCAAGGCCGCCGTAGCCGCCGCCGGGGCCGCCGGGGCCGCCGGAGCCGCCGGAGCCGCCGGAGCCGCCGGAGCCGCCAGTGATCGTGCCGCTATTCGTGAGGGTGAATCCCGTACCGCTCACGCCTGAACCGCCGGCGCCGCCGGGGCCGCCGTTGCCGCCGGAGCCGCCGGTGCCGCCGGAGCCGCCGGAGCCGCCGTTGCCGCCGAAGCCACCGGTGCCGCCAGTTCCACCCTTCACACTGCTGCCAGCATTCACCGTCAGTGTGGCCACAGCGGTCGAATTCCCCTGCAGATCCACCGCCGTCCCACCCGCCGTCCCGGCAACACCCGCTCCACCATAACCGGCCGCATTGCTGCCCGCCGATCCGCCGGCCCCGGTGACACTCGATGTCGCTGTCAGCGCCAACGTCCCACCACTGGCCACCGTCACCGCTGCAGCGCCGGTACCGCCCGTCAGGGTGCCGGCTGTGCTCCCTGACCCCAGTTGCAGCGTGCCGGCTTGCACCAGCCAGTTCTGGCTGATGCTGCCATTGCCGGTGAGCGTCCAGGTGCTGCTGCCCTCCTTGAGGTAGTTCGCAAAGCCGTAGAAAACCGCGGAAGCACCGTACCCCGTCG
>DAHVAB010000422.1 GCA_027314825.1 Solirubrobacterales bacterium | reverse complement strand
CGGGGGTCACCGGCTGCACGCGGCGCTCGACCCGCACCCGCCGGCCGCGGCCGCGGCGCACCGGCCCGACGACGATCGCCCCCCCGCGGTAGACGTCGCGATCGATCAGCGAATGCAGCGTCACGACCGGGTCGTCGTGCTTGGTCGCCGGGTGCACGAAGTCGACGACTATCCCCGCCTCCTTGCCGGGATGCCTTCTGGTGACCCGGCCGACCCGCTGCTGATAGATGCGCTTGGAGGCGGTCGGCGCCAGGTGCATGCACAGGGTCGCCCGCGGGCTGTTCCATCCCTCCGCCAGCAGCTGGGCGTTGATCAGCACGTCGACGTCACCCTGCTCGTAGCGGGCGAGGATCTCCGCCAGCTCGCGCTTCGGGGTCTCCCCGGAGACCGCCTGCGCCTTGATCGCCTCCGCCCTGAACGCCTCCGCGAGGTTGTAGGCGTGTTTGACCCCGGCGGCGTAGACGACCCCCGGGATCCCGTTGAAGCGGGTCTTGTACAGGTTGGCCGCCGCCAGGTTGAACGGCTGCTGATCGAGCAGCTCGGCCAGCTCCTCCTGGTCGAACTCGGTGTCCACCTCGCCGCGCCGCAGCGGCACCTTCGCGATCGTGCGCACCCCCACGCCCGGGGGGATCCGCACGCAGCGCAGCGGTGCGATCACTCCGCGCCGCGCCGCCTGAGCCAGGTCGAAACGTGAGGTCTGCGTCGGGAATAGGTCGGTGACATGCCGGGCGATCAGCGCGCCGGTCGCAGTCATCCCGATGAAGATCGGCCCCGTCCACTCCCTGATCGCCGCGCTCGTCTTCTCCCCGAGCGCGGTGTGCGCCTCGTCGCAGACCACGATCGTGTACGCGGAGGAGATGCGGCCCGCATTCCTGACGAACCACTGGTAGGTCTCGACCGTGACCGGCCCGTTGGCCGCATCCTCGCCTACATAGAGCGGTCTCGATATCCGCTTGGAGTACCCCCTGTCCTTCAGCTCTCCCAGGAACTGGTCGACCAGGTTGCGGCGGTGGGTCAGGATCAGGATGCCGCCGGTC
>DAHVAB010000421.1 GCA_027314825.1 Solirubrobacterales bacterium | reverse complement strand
CGACGAGGAGGCGTTTCAAGTGCTCTACCGCCGCCACGACCGCGCGGCACGGTTGCTGGCGATGCGGATCTGCCGCGAGCGCGCGCTCGCCGAGGACGCGGTGCAGGACGCGTTCCTCGCCCTCTGGCGCTCCTCGCGCCTCTACGATCGCCGCCGCGGCACGGTCCGCTCATGGGTGCTCGCGATCGTGCACAACATGGCGATCGACGCGGTCCGCCGCCGCGGCGCCGTCGAGGAGACGCTCGACGAGGGGAGCCTGGACGCGACCACCGCCGTCGCCGCGGATGGCGCCGCCGCTGCGGGTGCCACCGCTGCCGCGGGCGCCGCCACCGCGGTTCTCGCGGACGGCGAGCCCTCCTCCCTCTGGGAGGGTGGCGTGGAGCGCGACCTGCGCTCCGCCCTGGCAAGGCTGCCCGGCGAGCAGAGCACCGTGATCGAGCTCGCCTTCTACGGCGGCTACAGCAACTCGGAGATCGCGGCGATGATGCTGACATCCGTCGGGACGGTGAAGGGCAGGATGCGCCTCGGGCTCAGCAAGCTGCGCGCACAGCTAGGCTGCTGAGCACACTTGCCCACCTGCTACCGCCATCCCAAGCGGGAGACGAGAGTCTCCTGCTCCTCCTGCGGGCGTCCGATCTGCCCCGACTGCATGACGCCCACGAACGTCGGCATGCGCTGCCCGGAGTGCGCCAAAGAGCGCACGAAGGTCGTGCGGATGCGGGAGATGACACGGGTGCCGCGGGTCACCTACGCGCTGATCGCGATCAACGTGCTGGCCTTCCTGGCCGAGAAAGGCCAGTTCACGCTGTACGGCAGCTCGATCCACGGCTTCGTGATCGACGAAGGGATCCTCTACCGGGAAGCGGTCGCGGGCCCCGTCGACCAGTACTGGCGCCTGCTCACCAACGCCTTCCTGCACGAGAACTTCCTGCACATCGGCTTCAACATGTACATCCTCTACCTCGTGGGGATGATGCTGGAGCCGGCGATCGGCTCGCTGCGCTTCGCCGCCATCTATGCGGCCGGCCTCTTCGCAGGCTCGCTCGGCATCGTGA
>DAHVAB010000420.1 GCA_027314825.1 Solirubrobacterales bacterium | reverse complement strand
AGCCGGCGGCGAGCGCGGGAGCGAGCTTGAAGACCAGCAGCTGCGCCGGCGAGTTCCACGGCATGATCGCGCCGACGACCCCCAGCGGTTCGTTGCGGGTATACACATGGAAGGCCGGCTTGCCGGACGGGATCACGGCGCCCTGGAGCTTGTCGGCCGCGCCCGCGAAGTATTCGAAGTAGTCGCCGAGGCTCTGCGCCTGGGCGAGCGTCTCGCGGTAGACCTTGCCGTTGTCGGTCGTCTCGATCCGCGCGATCTCCTCGGCGTCGCGCCGGAGGATGTCGGCAAGGCGCCGCATCAGCCGTCCGCGCTGCGCCGCGGTCAGGGTCGGCCACTCGCCTTCGCTGAACGCTCGGCGCGCCGCGCTCACCGCGGCGTCGACGTCCTGCTCGGAGGCGTCGGGAACGATCGCCCACGCCTCCCCGGTCGCCGGGTTTACGCTCTCATAGGTGGCTGCGCCACGGGCCGGGAGCCGCTGCCCCCCGATGTACATCTCATAGGTGCGCATCCGCGTCGTGCTTGACATCGTCGCGCATTCAGCCTACACGGTGTCCACCCGAGCGCGCTACCCGTCCTGCTCCTCCAGCGCCCTGCGCAGCTGCTCCCCCTGCCGGGTCAGCCACCAGGCGTTGGCCGCTCCACGGGCGTGGCCGCCTCCAGCGTTCCTTACGAGGCCCTCACGCTCCAGGCGCATGAGCAGCTTGGAGGCCTGGCCCTGGTCTGTGATGCCTGCGGCGCGGGCGATCTCGCGGTTGGATCCGCCGGGGTGCTCGCCGAGGGCGAGCAGGACTCGCATCGTGCGGTAGGTGATTCGGACCGAGAGCGGCTTTGGCAGCTTCGGCGCCGAGCGGCGTGGGGTCGGGGGCGGCTGCACGGGCACCTCCAGCTCTCGCCTGGCGGCCGCGGTTCCCAGATATGGGGTGACGATCACGCTCATCAGCTGGTTGGTCAGGTCGAGAAGGCGCAGGCGCCGCCTGCCCTCCAGGATCCGCGCGTGGACGATGCCCGCCACCGCGCCCACTATCGCCTCGCCGGTCAGCGGGGAGGGCGGCTCGCTGCGGGACGCCTCGCGGCCCTCTTCGACGTAGCGGCCGAGCTTGGCCAG
>DAHVAB010000041.1 GCA_027314825.1 Solirubrobacterales bacterium | reverse complement strand
CACGCCCATACCCGCAGCGGCGCCGGCCGCCGCGGCCACCGTGGTCATACCCGCAAGGGCGTCGCCCGCCACGCCCGCCACGGCCATACCCGCAAGGGCGCCGGCCACCACGCCCACCACGCCCACCACACCCACCGCACCCACCACAGGCACGCCGCCGCCGGCGGAGGCGCCTATGCGCCGCTCACGCCGTGGCGCAAACCGCCCCTCTCGCTGCCGGCGCCGCAGCAGCTGTCCTATGGACAGCTCACGGCCGAAGGCTTCGCCGGCGCCTCCCGCTGGCGCCGCGGCGGCTGGTACTGCGAATACCTCGGCTGCCCGGGCCGCTACCCGCTCGCGACGATCTGGGGATCGGTGCCGCTGTTCGAGGCGGCCGACGCGCTGCAGCTGGCCGAACCGTCCGCGGCGCACCGCGCGCTCGTGGCCCATTTCGTCCGTGCCGGCGAAAGCTTCTGGAACTCCGCGCTGCAGGGCTACGCCCCCTACCCCCACGATCGCTCCGCGCAGGTGGAGGTGTGGTTCGACGACAACGGGTGGATGGGGCTGGCCTTCCTGAACGCCTATGAGGCGACGCACGTGCAGCGCTACCTCTCCGACGCGCAGCGCGCCTTCCGGTTCATCTCCAGCAACGGCTGGGACGAAGCGGGCGGCGGCGGGATGTGGTGGAACACCGATCATCCCTACCACTCCGGCCCGGCGCTCGCCTCCGACAGCCTGCTGGGGATCCTGCTCTACAACATCGACCATCAGCGCTGGCAGATCGAAGACGTCGAGAAGTACGTGAGCTGGGGCAACGCGAACGACGTCCATGACGAACGCCAGCTCTACCTGGAGAAGCCGAACGAGCCGAGCTCGGTGATCGACTACGTGCAGGGCCCGCTCGTCTACGCCCAGTACCTGCTCTGCAAGGACGGCGCCGGCGAGTCCTACTGCGTGCGGGCCGGACGGACCGCGGCGACGATGGCCGAGCAGAACGCGACCGCATACGGGTACAGGCTGAACTACGGGCCGGAGTACGACGCGATCTTCCTGCAGTGGATGATGGCCTACGGCCGGGCGACGCACAGCGGCTACTGGCTGCGCTTCGCGCAGCTGAACGCGGCGGCCGCGGCGGCGCACGCCAAGGGCTCCGAAGGGCTGCTGCTCTCCAGCTGGTGGGGCGGCCCGATCGTCGATCCGGAAACCCATCCGGACATGTTGCGCACCGCCGCCGCGACGACCAGCCTGTTCGCCTGGGTCGGCTACTACTCCTCCCCGGCGGCCGCCGCGCGCGTGCGACAGCGCTCCGAATAACATGAGTGGGCCGCACTCTTGTGTCTGCGCGGTGCGGCTGGAACCATTGGACGCCGCAGATGGGGTCCACCAGGGGGAACATTCGCTTAGTCGTCGCGTCGACGGCGCTCGCGGCCGATAAGATCGCGCCGTCGCGTTGGCGGGAGGCGCTTTGAGCGCAGCGTTGCAGGCAGTGATGGACGGTGAGCAGATCGAGCCGGATGTCGTTCCGGTCGTGCATCGGCGCACGCGCACGAGCCTCTCCAGGGTCGGCTGGCTGCCCGACGACGAGATGTCGGCGCAGGAGTGGGAGTCCCAGGGACGCTGGCTCGGCTCGATCGGCCGCTGCAGCCAGTGGTGGATCGGCGACTGGGTGCGCTTCGGGACCGCCCGTTACGGCGAGAAGTACCAGCTGGCCGCGAAGCTGACCGGCTACGACGAGCACAGCCTGCGCAACATCGCCTACGTCGCCTCGCGCTACCCGCAGATCTCCCGCCGCCGCGACGACCTCTCCTTCAGCCACCATGCCGAGCTTGCGGCGATGGAGCCGGCCGAGCAGGATCGCTGGCTGGAGCGGGCGCGCGCCCAGCGGATGTCGGTCTCCGCATTGCGGGCCAGCCTGCGCGAGCACCGCCAGAGCGCGACCCGCGAGGCCGCTCCGCGGCCCACAGCACCTCGACACATCTCCTGCCCCCATTGTGGCCAGGAGATCGACCTGGACGGCGATCGGGCAGAGTCTAAGTGAGCGCAGCGACGGTGGGGGGACGGGAGCCTGAGGGCTCCATCGTCGCGGTGGAGAGGGATGGGCGCGCCCGCAGGGGCGCGCGCGGGGGGTCGCTGAATGCGATCCTCAGGCGGGACGCGGTGCTGCGGCGCTGGCTGGCATGCGCGGACGTCCTGGCGTGCGGCGTCACCCTCATGGCGGCGACGAAGCTGGAGGTCGACGATCGCTGGCGGTGGACCGTCCCGCTCGTGCTGCCGCTGATCGTGCCGATGGCGAAGCTGATCGGCCTCTACGATCGCGACGAGAGCCTGCTGCGCAAGTCGACCCTCGACGAGGCGGTCGGCGTCCTTCGGTTGGCAACGTGGTACACGCTCATGTTCTGGCTGCTGGCGCCGGTGCTGCTGATGGAGCGGCTCGGGCGCGAGCAGATCGTCGGCACCTGGCTGCTGTTGATCGTGCTGGTCGTCGGCCTGCGGCTGATCGCCCGGATCGTCGTGCTGCGCTCCCGCCCGCCGGAGCGCTGCCTGGTCGTCGGCGAGCAGGAGAGCTGCGAACGGGTCGCGGCCAAGCTCGATGGCAGCCGCGGGATCGCCGCCCAGGTCGCCCTCGGCTTGCGCTTCGCCAGCGCGGAGCAGGAGGCGCGGGAGATGAGCCGCCTCGCCGATGGCGCGCGGCTGGCGAGCCTGGTCGCCGAGCATGACATCCACCGCCTCGTGATCGCCCCGCATGACTCCGACGCCGAGCACATCCTCGACCTGGTGCAGGCCGCCAACCAGCTGAGCCTTCACGTCTCGATCGTCCCGCGGATGCTGGAGGTGGTCGGCAGCTCGGTCGAGTTCGACGATCTCAACGGGTTGACGGTATTGGGCGTCAAGCGCTTCGGCCTCGGCCGCTCCTCCCGCGCCATGAAGCGCGCGCTCGACCTCGCCGGCGCCGCGGTCGGCCTGATCGTGCTGAGCCCGCTCTTCGCGGCGATCGCCGTGGCGGTCCGGCTCGACTCGGACGGCCCCGCCTTCTACCGTCAGCGTCGCGTCGGCCAGGACGGCAGATCCTTCATGGTCATCAAGTTCCGCACGATGGTGCTCGGCGCCCACGAGATGAGGGAGCAGCTGGCCTCGGCGAACGAAGCCGACGGCCTCTTCAAGATCGCCGAGGATCCCCGTATCACCCGAGTCGGGCGCATACTTCGCCGCCTCTCCCTGGACGAGCTGCCTCAGCTGGTGAACGTGCTGCGCGGTGAGATGAGCCTCGTCGGCCCGCGGCCGTTGGTGGTGGACGAGGATGAAAGGGTGGAGGGCTGGTACCGCCAGCGCCTGACCCTCACCCCCGGCATGACGGGCCGCTGGCAGATCCTAGGCTCGGCCCGGATCCCGCTCTCGGAGATGGTGAAGCTCGATTACCTCTACGTCACCAGCTGGTCTCTCTGGAACGACGTCAAGATAATGCTCCGCACGATCCCCTTCGTCGCCGGCCGGCGGGGGCTTTAGGGCCTCGTCAGCTCGATCCGTCTCGTTCGCGCCGGCCCGTCCAGGCGTTGGGCGCGGCCGCGCAAGGCCGGCTCACCGGTCGGCTTGCCGGCGTGCGAGCCGATCTGCAAGCGTGGCTGCCTTGCGCACGATCATGTTGGACAGGTCGAGGTCTGAGATCTTGATGAGGCGCTCGCAGATAGTGCGAAACTCCGCCTCGTCGACCGTGCCCGTGGGCTTGCCTGCGATGGCGCTGCGATGGACGCGATGCAGCGATGTCAACAGGACCGCGTACTCCTTGTCCATCCCGTACTTGGCCTTGTTGTGGCCGAGATAGAAGAGGGTCTCCTCATCTCCGTCGCGGACCGCCTGCCGATCTGCGGGATCGAGCTTCTGGACGCGCATCAGCCGGAGCGCGACGAAGTCCTCGAAGCGAGCTGCGGGTCTCTCCTGCAGGAGGAGCACGGGACGCAGCTTCGCACCGAGGACAATCTCGAAGTCGCCGGCCATCTCCTGCCCGAGAACTCTGCGCGCCAGGCTCTGAGCGTCAGGTATGCGTGTCTCGGTTCCATCGTGCTCCAGCACACGGAACGGCTGCTTGACCTCGAACGCGCTGATCGTCCAGACGATCGCACCCTTTCGAAGCGGTTGGGAGATCACGTATCGAGCGCGTCAGCGAGTCCGGCGTAGTCGAAGTCGGCACCCTCGGGCCGCTCTTCGAGCGCCTGCGCCCGAATCGCGAGCTCTGACGCGGTCAGGTCGTAGGGCGGCTCAGCCAGATACCTGTCGATGAGGGCCTCAAGAGGCGTGAAGTCATCCCAGCGGAGCACGACGAGCTCCGGCTTGCCGTAGCGGGTGATGATGACCGCCTCGCCAGGGTCGGGCTGGCGGGAGAGGCGAGCATCGTTGGAGGCAATCTCAGTGTGAAGCATGACGGCATCCTAGCAAAAGTCCGCCGAGATCGCCAGAAGTCGTACGACACCTGCCACGCTGTCTCCGGCGCTCCCGAGCATGATGAATTTGGGGTCCAAGAATCGGTCGCGCGACATGTGCGCGCATGCGTTATGCGAAGTCGCGTAACGCAAGTCTGCGTATCGGTCATGCCTCGTTGCGCAGCAGCCAGCGGGCGAGAGGATCCGCGAGGCGAGCACCGGCCGCAGCTGTCGGCGCGTCCGCGCCACGCTGGAGGTCTCCTCGGCGGGCTATCTGATCGAGTCGCGCCGCAGCGAGCGCTTCCAGCTCTTCAGCCACCTCTGGATGGACCGCCAGCCGCAGAGCTCGGAGTTCAAGATCCACGCACGCTCGATGGGCGTGAGCCTCGACCCGCGCCGCGCGCAGCTCACGCTCGGCCCGCGCCATCCGATCGCGCGCGAGCTGGATGCGCTGCTCATCTCACGCCGGCCGTTGCAGTACCAGTACATCCCCAGCTTCGAGGGGATCCTCTATGGCCCAGAGCACGTCTCCCTGCCGTTGATCGAGCGCTTCCGGGAGCGGGTGGCCGCCGGGCAGGCGAGCACGCTGCAGGACGCGGACACCGTTCATGACTCGATTACTGGCAACGGCGCGGGCACCAAGCCCGGCGAGCGGCGGGCGTAGGGGGGACGGCACGATGTCAGCGCTCATCACCGCTACCGCCGGCCCCGCGTCAGAGCATTCGCTGCGTGGGCGCTTCCCGCGAATCAACCAGAACGTGAGCCACGGGCGTGTGCGAGAGCTGGAGCGCCTGCGCGCTCGAGCTCGCAGCTTCGCACGCCAGCACGCGCGCCCGCGCGCGCTGGAGATCGACCGTCGCGCCGGAGAGGACCCGCGCTTCTTCGACTGGGAGCTCGTCCGCGCGGGCGCGGAGGAGGGGCTGCTCCGCTTCCTGATTCCCAAGCCGGCGGGAGGCGTAGGCGGCCTGGCCACCGAGGCGGCGATCGTGATGGAGGAGCTGTGCGCCGCGTGTCCGGGCATCGCGCTGATCTTCGGCGCGCATGCGCTCGGCATCTCTCCGCTGCTGCTCGGCGGGCCCTCGCAGTGGGACGGCGTGCTGGCGGAGCTGGTCGCATCTGAGGCGAGCGAGCGGCCGACGCTGATGGCCTGCGCGATCACCGAGCCGGAGGCCGGCACCGACGTGGAGGACCCCGACCTGCTCGCGCGGGGACGGATCACCACCCACGCCCGTCCGGTCCCCGGCGGCTACAGGCTGACCGGCGCCAAGCGGTTCATCTCCAACGGCAGCGTCGCGCGGTGGATCACGATCCTGATGCCGACCGATCCGCGTCGCCCCGCGGAGACGTGGACCTGCTTCCTGCTGGACGCGCGCAGCGAAGGGTTCTCGATCGCCAAAGTGGAGCACAAGATGGGCCAGCGCGCCTGCCCGGCCGCGGAACTCTCGCTGCAGGACGTCTTCGTTCCGGCCGAGCGGGTCGTCGGCCGTCCCGGCGACGGTGCGGCCGCGACGATGATCGTGCTCGCCTGCTCGCGTCCGCCCGTGGCGGCGATCGCGACCGGCATCGCCAACGGCGCCTACGAGCGCGTGCGCGACTGGATCGCCTCCGAGCGTACCGCCGACGCTACGGTCGCGGTGTTGCATCGCAGCACCAGCGACCGCGCCGTCACCCGCTCGCTTGCCAGGCCGGCCTCATCTGCATGGTGCAGCTCCGCTACGTGGCGAAGCCGTGCGAGCACGTCGGTCGTCGGGGCGACCTTCGCGTTCTCGTAGGCGGAGAGCCGTGATGCGGAGGTGCCGGCCTGCGCCGCGAAGTCGCGGAGGCTCATTCCTGTCTGCGCGCGCCACGCGCGGATCTGGGCGGCGTACTCGGCGCGCCCGCGTGAGCTGACATCTTCGCGGGCATGGGCGATCACTCGCGAGAGCAGGGCGTCGAGCCCGTAGTGCTCGCCCCATTCGGTGACGGTCTGCGCGGTGCGTGCGGCCGGTCCCCATGGGTTGCGGCGGATCGTCCGGGCGAGAGCTCGCCAATCGGAGAGCGTGCCGCGGTCGATGACCGTCTCGATCGCCTCCGCCGGCCAGCGGTCCATCGGGGCCTGCGGATCGAAGTCGAGGTTGCGGAAGGCGACGCTCACAGCAGCATGCGCTCGGCGAGGTCGGCGAGCACCGCCTTCACCTCAGTCCAGTCATGCCAGCGCTTGCTCAGCGACCGGTAGCTTGCGAGCTGGCCGGTCACCTGCGGGTCGCGGGGATGTGGATCGGCGAGCTGCTTCACGAGCTGGCTGGCGACCGCCTCCGGGCGCCGGTTGATGTCGGCGTAGTAGTCGTCGATGCCCGCGAGGATCGTCGCTGCCTGCGGGAGGCCGATGTGATCGGCGAGCGCGGCGATGTCCAGGTAGTCGCGCGTCTGGTTGCGATCGAGGGCCAGCCACGCCTTGATACGCAGGATCTCCGCGTCGGTCGGGATCACGAGCTGCCTGCCGCGTACCTCGATCTCGGTGGTCTCCAGCGGGCGGCTGCGCAGCAGCTGGCGCAGCCCGGTCTCGATGCCGCCGAGCTCGCCGAGGATGATCTTCCCCGGCTGCGCCTTCGCCAGTGACCAGTCTCCGAGCGCCTCGAGGTGCTCGAGAATCGTCTCGAAGCGCTCGGCGAGGTCGGTGAGCACGTGATCGTTGTCGAGCGAGACCCTGTGGCCTGCGTGTGCCGCGGCTGCGGAACCGCCGACGAGCACTGCGCCGGGAACGAGCGCCTGAACCTCGGCGGCCTTCTCCAGCACGTCGTCGAATGTCGGATCCACCACACTCATGTTATCAGATCCGATAACGCCAAACCTGCTCACCGTCCGTGTCGCGCACCTGCGCACACCCGCCAGGCGTCCTCTGCGGCAAGGTCCAGGAGCTGGAAGCCGAGGGGCTCGATGCGCTCTGGCAGATCCTCGGGGGCCTTCAGCTTGCCGAGCCCGACCTCGATCGCGATCTCCCACAGGCTTACGGCGCTGATCAGCACCTCGGCGCTCTTCGCCTCGATCGCTGCGGTTGCCTTCGGTCCGAGTCGAGGGTCGTCGCTCAGATGCCAGAGCAGCACGTGGCTGTCGACGAGCAGCCTCACCGCTCAGCGCGACGGGCGATCCCTGCGCAGGTGCGAGCGCGTTGCGGCGGGGAGCACCTCGCTGCGCTCGAACAGTCGCTCGAGTCCACTCCGCGGCGTCGGCGACGCTCGCGGGCGAGCTCGCCGCCCAGCCGTGGGTCGAGCTCAAGCCCAGCGACTGGCTCACGGTGGGCCGAGAGCGAGGTGGCCGACCTGGTAGACGAGGCTGTGTGGTGCCCTGCGCCCTGCGATGATGGGGAGGTGAGCGTTCGCAGCGACCTGCCTGGAGCAGATCTCGTGAGCAGCGGGCTCGCCGATCTTGCTGCCGGCCGCGAGACGGAGCGTGCGCTGCTGGTCGCGATGGCGGCTCCGCGGCTGCGCGCGATCGGGATCGAGGTGAGCGGCAGCCAAGGTGCGCGGCCATCGCACCGGCTCTATGCGCTGCTGGCGCGCGATGGGGATGGCGCGCACAGTCGCTACAACGCGTTGGTGGCGCGGATGGTCAGCTTCCTGCGGGCGGCGGAGCGTGCGCGAGCCAGTTGAGGAGCGGCAGTTGCGCGAGCTGGCCAAGGCGCTGGCGCGGGCGGCGCGCCGCCCGGTGCGGATCTATCTGACGGCGCCGCTCGACCTCCGCTCGCCTGCTGCTTCGCCGGGCCGGCCCCGGCAAGCCATCCCTTGACGATCCCGTACGTTGCCCGTACACTGCCTGTGATGCGTACGCAACGATTGGAGCTGCGGCTCACCGATGAGGAGCGCCAGCTTGACGGCACCGCAGCGACCGCGCTCGGCGAGAGCCTGAGCGACTTCTTTCGCCGTGCAGCGAGCGCTCGCGCGCACGAGGTGCTTGCGGACCAGCGGCAGATCATGCTCAGCGAGCAGGAGGCGACCCGTTTCCTGGACGCGCTGGAGAGCGCCGATGCCGACATGGTCGCCGGCCTGCGAGAGCTGCACCGGCGAGCGTGAGCCGGAGCACCCGGTTCCCGGGCACCGAGCGCTACGACCCGGCCCGACACGATCCCTCCAGCTTCAGCTGCGGCAACGAGCTTCTCGATCGCTGGCTGGCCCGCTACGCCGGGCAGAACGAGCGACGCGATGCCGCACGGACCTTCATCGCTGCGAAGCCTGACGGCACGATCCTCGGCTATTACACGGTCGTGGCCGGCCAGATGCAGCACGAGGAGGCAACCGCAGAGGCCGGCAAAGGCCTCTCGCGCCACTTCCCGATCCCGGTTGCGATCCTCGCACGCCTCGCGGTCGACGCCCGCCATCAACGCCGCGGACTCGGAGCCGCGCTGCTGCACGACGCGCTGGTGCGCATCTGCCGAGCCTCCGAGCAGATCGCGGTGCGCGCCGTCGTCGTCCATGCGATCGACAGCGACGCCGCCTCGTTCTACCAGCGCTTCGGATTTCACGCGCTTGCCGCCGCGCCGCGCACCCTGATGGTGACCCTCGCAGCTCTCCGCGAGGCCGGCTACCTCTAGGACCGCTTCGCGGAGATGGTGAAGCTCGACTACCTCTACCTCACCAGCTGGTCGCTCTGGAACGACGTGAAGATAATGCTGCGCACGATCCCCTTCGTCGCCGGCCGGCGGGGGCTGTGAGGCCCTTGGGTCATGCGAAGTCGCATAACGCTGTGTAGATGGATATGGCGCCTTTCTGGTAGCCTGTCTCGGTGTGAGCACGACTATCAGAGTGAGCGAGCCGACCCGCGACCGCTTCGCCAGACTGGCGAGGGCGACCGGCCGTCCGATGAGCCGGCTGCTCGAGGAGGCCGCCGACGCGCTGGAGCGGCGCGTGTTCTTCGAGCAGCTCTCCTCCCGCTATGAGGGCCTGCGCGCGGATGCGACCGCGTGGCATGAGATCGAGGCTGAGCGTGCCGCGGAGAGCGGCGCGCTGGCGGACCGCTCCTCGTGATCGCCCGTCACGGCGAGGTATGGCTCATCGATTTCGGTGAGCCTGTGGGGCGTGAGCAGTCTGGCCGGCGACCCGCGGTGGTCGTCTCCGCCGACGGCCTCAACGAGAGCCGCGCCGGAGTGGTGATCGTCGTCCCGATCACGACCGCCCACCGCGGGCTGCCCACCCACGTGGAGATAGACGCGGGTGACTCCGGGCTGCAGGAGATCAGCTACGCCAAGTGCGAGGAGGTCAAGTCGGTCTCCGAGCAGCGTCTGATCGCGCGGCTGGGAGAGGTCGACGTGGAAGTCGCATTCCGCCTCGGCCGCGTGCTGCGCTTCCTGCTCGATCTCTGACGCGCTACGGCACCATCACACGAGGATCGACGCTCTGCCAGCGTCGGTCGAATGTCCACACCGCGTCGGCGTCGATTCTCTCGGCGAGCGCCAGGACGAGAGCGTCCGGCAGGCTGAGTGCCCTGTGGATGGCTTTGAGCGCCGCTGCGGCGTCGGCGTATGCCATAGTAGATGCCATGAGAACGACGTTGGAGCTCGACGACGACTTGATGGACGCGCTGATGGCGCGCTCGCATGGCAAGTCGAAGACGAAGGCCGTCGAAGCGGCGATCGCCTCTTTTCTGCACAGCGATGCGGCTGCCGGCATGCGGCGGCTGCGAGGCGCGATCGCCTTCGATGATCCGGAGCATTGGGCAAGCAGCAGGCGAGCGGAAGCCGAGCGGCGCCGGCCCGCCTGATGGTGCTCGCCGACACTTCGGTCTGGATCGGCTATCTGCGCCAGGATGACCTCGAGCGCGGCTCGCTGGCCGACCGGCTCGACTCTCTGATCGATCGCCAGCAGGTGCTGATGTGCGGCCCTGTCGCCGCGGAGCTGATCGCCGGTGCCCGCGAGGATCAGCGTGAGATGCTCGCGGGCGAGCTTGCCGCCCAGCCGTGGGTCGAGCTCAAGCGCAGCGACTGGCTCACGGTGGGCCGGACGGCCGGCGAGCTGCGCCGGCGCGGTGAGACGGTGCCGCTCATAGATATCCAGATCGCCGTCTGCGCGGTCAAGGGTGAGGCGGAGCTGTGGACGCGGGATCGCGACTTCGAGCGGGTGGCCGGTGCGCTGGAGGGCCTGCGCGTGCGGATCTGAGCTGGAAGCGCGGCGCTGGTCGGCCGGCTGCCGGCCTCAGCCGCTCCCCGCCCGGGCCGGACTGCTGCGCAGCTATCACCCGCGCTTCCCGGCTGCCGGCGCTTGCGCGACACACGATCTCCCGGTCGCGCGCCTGCAGCGGGCCGCGCAGGCGGCGCAGATCGTGCTCAGATGGTCGCGGCGGGCGCGATGGCGGCGCCGGTTGGGAGTTGGTGAAAGTGTACCGGCGGCCAGCCCGCACGATCTGCCTCTACGGCACCGGCGCGCGTGAGCCGGAGCACCCGGTTCCCGGGCACCGAGCGCTACGACCCGGCCCGACACGATCCCTCCACTCTCCCAGCTCTGCGATCCCGTGCTCAGCGTCGCAGCCCGTGGAGGTGCACTTCGTAGCCGGCGACCGACAGGCGTGGGAGTGCGATGTCGAATGGCTCGCCGGCCGCACCGTCACTGACGAGCGGGCCGGCGTCGCCAGGCCGGGCGAAGGGGAGCAGCTTGTTGAGAGCTTGGGACGCTTGCCGGAGGAGTCTCTGCAGCCCTGGACGTGGCTTCAGCAGCACCTCCTCGCCGTCGGGCAGCACCACGACAATTGGCCGTCCTTCGGAGATTAGGCGGTGGAAGTGGGCATCGAAGCTGGGGAGGGTGGCTGCGATGAAGGAGGCATTCGATGGGTATCGCTCCGGAGCGTCGATCGCGCGCAGGGTCGCTTCGGTGGCCAGGTCGAGCGGCGAGAGCGGTGGCGAAGTGTCGGTCGTGTCGGTCATTTGCGCATCCACGATTCGATGGCCGCGTCCGCTGTCGTGAACAGATGGCGGATGGCCTGCGGCAGAACGGTCCGAGGCTCGCCGCTGGCGAAGCGCTCGCCCGGCGCTCGCTTGTGAGACCCATCGTAGCGGTGCACGTGGTGCTCGCCAAGATGATTGTCGATCAATCGGATCGTGTGCCAGCTCTCCCCAAGCAGCAGTTGCAGCATGACCGCGTACTCGTGCATCGGGCGCCCGCCGGTGCGCACAAGGATGCGGGCGTCGGCGCGGTCGAGAGGTATCTCGAACTCGCGGTCAAATCGCATCAATAGTGGCGCTCGCTCGGCGCGATTCCGCAGGTCCATAAGTCTTGGCGCCCATCGAGCCCACGTTGGCAGATGCC
>DAHVAB010000419.1 GCA_027314825.1 Solirubrobacterales bacterium | reverse complement strand
TCCCAGCTTGGCGAGCTCCTGGCGGGCGTATTCGATCCATGCGAGCTTGGAGCCGACCGCGAGCCGGTTCTCCTCGTCGATCAGCCGCCGCAGCAGGTCTCGCAGCCGATCGGAGGCGCATCCCTCGCGGGCGATCGGGGTGCTCATCCCCTCCTTGAGCCACTCCTGCTCGCAGCGGCCGATCACCTCGAGCACATCGGAGGTGTCGCCGGCCAGCGCTGCCAGCGCGAGCACGAACAGCTGCTGGCGGCGGCGGTCCTCGCCGACCTGGGCGACGAGCCACTCCGTGTACTCCTCGCGGCCGCGGGCGCTCGCGCGGTAGTGGGGGCGCGGCTGGCGGCCTTCGCGGGTGCCCGGGATCTCCTCGATCAGGCCCCGCTCGTGGAGCGCGCCGATCGCGGTATAGATGTGGCCGACGTTCGAGACCTGCAGCGTGGAGCCGTAGCGGCGCTCGAAGCGGTGCGCCAGATCGTAGGCGTAGCTCGGCCGCTCGATCACCAGGCCGAGCACAGCCCAGTTGACCGGCGAGCGCATCGGCGTCTGATCGTGACGCGCCCCTCCCTCAGGCCGCCTCCCCTCCGTCATGGGCGCTCACCCTACTCCTCTCAGAGCATGATGGGAAGAGCGCTCCCCATCTTCCCGCGCCAACGTCACACTCCTGTGACGCAGATCCCGCTCTGGGAGGGAGAGTAAGGCTATTACAAGACTTGGAGGGTTTTAACTCTTGTGACAGTGCTGTGCCACACCGGGTGGCACGCGCCGCCGGCTCGTCGCCTCCACGTGCTCGCTGCCGCTGCCCGCGTGGAGGCGCGCCCGGCTGCGCTTCACCTGGCGTCGTGGCGGCGGTGCGATCAGGCCGCGTAGATCGCGGGCCGGTAGCGAGGCTCCGGGATCGGACGGCCGGCCTCGCTCGCTGCGGTGAGCCATGCGTGCTTGGCTCGCTCCACCTCGGCCAGCGCCTCCTCGGGGCTGGCGCCCAGAGCCGAGCAGGATTCCAGGTCGGGGATGTCCGCGACCCAGGCCCGATCCTCGTCGCTGTAGAACAGGTTGATGTGGTAGTCGCTCATCTGCGGTCCCTCAACCTCAGATCGTAGCGCTCGATCAGCCTCATCAGCTGGCGTATCTGGTACGGCTTC
>DAHVAB010000418.1 GCA_027314825.1 Solirubrobacterales bacterium | reverse complement strand
GATCAAAAGCGCGAACGCGACGATGTACGCCGCATCGATGAAGTTGACGCTTTGCAGAAAGACCGTCGCGGCGATCACGAGCCGTCGCCCTCCGGCTTCTCGTCGCCGCGCGGCTCGGGCCGCGTCTTGAACATCTCGAGCATCCGGTCGGTCACCAGGAAGCCGCCGACCACGTTGATCGTCCCGAACGCGACCGCGATCACGAGCAGGATCTTCTCCAGGACGCCGCTTGACTCCGCCATCAGCAGCAGCCCGCCGAGCACCACGACCCCGTGGATCGCGTTCGTGCCCGACATCAGCGGCGTGTGCAGCGTGTTCGGCACCTTCGAGATCACCGCAAACCCGACAAAGCCGGCAAGCACCAGCACGGCGAGGTCGATCACGAGCCTGTCCATCGTCTCCCCTCCCTCTCAGTCGACGCCGGCAGCGGCCTTCGCGCCCGCGTGGACGATCTCTCCGCCGCGCGTGATGCACGCTCCGGCGATCACCTCGTCTTCGAAGTCGAGCGCAACCGCGCCGGACTCGTCGATCATCAGCGCCAGCAGCGCGTGGATGTTGCGGGCGTAGAGCTGCGACGCGTGCTCC
This sequence comes from Solirubrobacterales bacterium, assembly GCA_027314825.1. Lineage (GTDB taxonomy): Bacteria > Actinomycetota > Thermoleophilia > Solirubrobacterales > Solirubrobacteraceae > Palsa-744. The sequence goes on along the minus strand of DAHVAB010000418.1, from coordinate 715 downwards.
GCCATCGTGCTCGGAACGTTCAGCGGCGCCAGAACCTTCACCCCGTGCGCGAGCACCGACTCTCCGGCTACAGACAGCTCGCAGTTGCCCCCGGCCTCGCCCGCCAGATCGACGATCACCGAGCCCGGCTTCATCCGCTTGACCGCGTCCTCGGTCACGAGGATCGGCGCGCGGCGCCCCGGCACCAGCGCCGTCGTGATCACCACGTCGACCTTGCCGATCGCCTCGGCCATCAGTTCCTGCTGAAGCGCCTGCTGCTCGGCCGTCAGCTCCTTGGCGTAGCCGCCGGCCCCCTCCAGATCCCCGCCGAGATCGAACTCCAGAAAGTGCGCCCCGAGCGACTCGACCTGCTCCTTGACTGCCGCTCGCACGTCGAAACCCTGGACCACCGCGCCCAGCCTGCGCGCGGTCGCGATCGCCTGCAGCCCCGCCACCCCGGCGCCCAGAACGAGCACGGTCGCCGGGCGGATCGTTCCGGCGGCCGTCATCAGCATCGGGAAGAAGCGGCCCAGCTCCTGAGCGCCGATCAGCGCCGAGCGGTATCCGGATATGTTCGCCTGAGAGGAGAGCGCGTCCATCGACTGCGCGCGGCTGATCCTCGGGACCGACTCGAGCGCGAAGCTGGTCGCGCCGGACCGCGCGATCGCCGCCACGCCGGCCCCGTTGGTGAGCGGCGCGAGAAATCCGATCAGCACCGAATCGCCTCGCAGCAGGC
>DAHVAB010000417.1 GCA_027314825.1 Solirubrobacterales bacterium | reverse complement strand
GCGCCGCGAGCAGCCGGCGCTGCGCTGGGGCGAGATCCGCTTCATCACTCTGCCGGAGCCGATACTCGCCTTTACCCGGCGGCTGAACGGCCAGACCGTCCTCGCGATATTCAACCTCGGCGGCAAGCCCCAGCGGGTCGAGCTGCCCCTCTCGGGGCGGCTGCACGAGCTCGCCGGGCACGGGCTCCCAGCCGGCCGGTTCGAGGAGCGCACCGCGCTGCTGCCCGCCCACGGCGCGCTATTCGCCATACTCGCCTGATCCGAGGGGGCTGCCCCGGGAGCCGCCCAATGCGTTGCGTACCGGCAACGGATTTGATTTTGGGCAACGCCAGCGGATGACTTAGACTAGCCGCTGAACGACCACATCTCGAGGGCAAGGGGGCGGCCGATGGGCCGTGCACATCCAGGTGGGCACAGCGCAACCACCCGAGGCGACTCGCTCCGGCACGTCACGGAGGGCCGAGACGTTGCCCGCGCGTGACAAGCGCCACAAGGCCAATTCGCTCGACATCGCCCACATGGCGGGCGTTTCCCAGTCGACCGTCTCGCGGGCGCTGCGCGGCGATCCGATGGTGTCGGCGTCCACCCGCGAGCGGGTGCTCGAGGTGGCGCGCCAGCTCAACTACCACGTCGACAAGAACGCCTCAAGCCTGCGCCGCAAGCACACCGGGACGCTGGCGCTGCTGTTCTTCGAGGATCCCACCACCGATGACTCGGCGATCAACCCGTTCTTCCATTCGATGCTGGGCTCGATCATCCGGGCCTGCTCCCGGCAGGGCTACGACCTGCTGGTGTCGTTCCAGGATCTGCTGCGCGACTGGCTGGCCGATTACGAGGACAGCCACAAGGCCGATGGGATCATCCTGCTCGGCTACGGCGATTACCTCGCCTACCGCGACCGGCTCGAAGCGCTGATCGCACACGGCGCGCACCTGGTGCGCTGGGGCCAGGAGCTGCCCGATCATCCCGGCGTTTCCATCGGCTGCGACAACCTTGCCGGCGGCCGCCTCGCCGCCGAGCATCTGGTGCGGCTCGGCCGGCGCCGCATTGCCTTCATCGGCGAGATCGCCCCATCGGCGCCGGAGATGGCCGACCGCTATCGCGGCTACCACGAGGCGCTGCTCGCCTGCGGCGTGAAGCCCGACCCGCGCCTGCAGGTGAGCGCGGTCTCAACGGAGGCCTCGGGCCACTCGGCGCTGCGGGCGCTGCTCGAGCGGGACCTGGAGTTCGACGCGGTGTTCGCCGCAAGCGACCTGATCGCCATCGGCGCCCTGGGGGTGCTCGCGGCCGCCGGCCGCCGCGTGC
>DAHVAB010000416.1 GCA_027314825.1 Solirubrobacterales bacterium | reverse complement strand
GCCTCCGGCATCGCCAGGCTGGCGAGCTGCTCGCGGACCGCCGCCGCCAGCCGCGGCGCGGCGTCCCCACGCCTGCCTCTCAACGCGCGCACGGCGCGCTCCAGATCGGCCTCGGCCGCATCCAGCCGCCGCTGCGCCTCCTCGATCGCGCCCTCGGCGCCCGCCAGCTCATCGCGCCGCAGGCGCGAGCGCTCCGCATGGGCGAGCACGGCCTCCACGTCGCCGCCATGCCGGCGCATCAGCCGCTCGATGCCGGACAGGCGCTCTTCGATCCCCTGCAGCGCCCCGTCCTCGGAGTCGAGCCGCTCTCCGTGGCCGCGCAGCTCGGTGGCCAGCTCGCGAGCCTCCAGCGCGAGAGCTCCGCAGCGCTGCCCGATCGCGTCGAGGTCCCGGTCGACGCCGCCGGCCGCGTCTATCCTCGCCGCCGCGGAGGCGAGCGCCTCGGCGGCGCCCGGCAGCTGTCCGTCGTCGCCGTCGAGCGCTGCCAGCGCCGCCGCGCAGGCGGCGCGAAGGGCGTCGAGCACCCGCAGCCGGTCGCGCTCGGCCACGAGCCTCGCGTGCTCGCCTGGCACGGGCGCGATCCGGTCGATCTCGGCCAACTCGTGATCGAGCAGGTCCAGCTCGCGATCGCGGGCCGCCGCCAGCTCGAGCAGACGGTCGAGCTCGGCCTGCGCCGCCCGCCTCTCGCCGATCGCCGTCGCGCAGGCCCCGCGCAGCGCCTGCTGGCCCGCGCCGCAGAAGGAGTCGAGGATCTCAAGCTGGGCCGCGGCGACCGTCAGCTTGCGGTGCTCGTGCTGACCGTAGAAGGCGACGAGCTCGGGGCCGATCCGGCGCAGGTCGGCGACCGTCGCGCTGCGCCCGTTCAGGTATGCCCGCGTGCGCCCGTCGGCGCCGAGACGGCGCGCGAGCACGATCTCGCCGTCCACAGGCTCGACCTGGTCCGGCATCAGCTCCGCCAGCCTCAGCTCCTGGTCGGGGTCGAGGGCGAATGTGCCCTCCACGTAGGCGTCGGTGGCGCCCGGACGCACGATCCCCGCGCGCGGGCGCCCGCCGAGCAGGAGATCGAGCGCGTGGGCGAGGACCGTCTTGCCCGCGCCCGTCTCGCCCGTGAGCACGTTGAGCCCCGCGCCGAAGCGCATCTCGGCGCGCTCGATCAACAGCAGGCTCTGCACTCGCAGCTCGATCAGCATGCCCCCAGGTGTACCAGTGAGCCCCGACGGATCGCGAGCCGCTTCGCGACCCGCGCCACGAGCCACCCCGCCAGCCGCCCCACGAGCCTCCCCGCCAGCCGCCCCGCGAGCCACCC
>DAHVAB010000415.1 GCA_027314825.1 Solirubrobacterales bacterium | reverse complement strand
AGACCTCGGACTACCTCTCGGGGCTGCTGCAGAAGGATGACGTTCCCCACCAGGTGCTCAACGCCAAGCAGCACGAGCGCGAGGCGCACGTCGTGGCGCAGGCCGGCCGCCCCGGGGGGGTCACGATCGCCACCAACATGGCCGGCCGCGGCACCGACATCGTGCTCGGCGGCAACCTCGAGGCGGAGCTCACCGCGCTCGATCCGCACGACCAGGCCGGGCGCGAGGCGGTGCGCGCCGAATGGCAGACGCGCCACGACCAGACCCTGGCCGCGGGCGGTCTGCACATCATCGGCACCGAGCGGCACGAGTCCCGCCGCATCGACAATCAGCTGCGCGGCCGCTCCGGGCGCCAGGGGGATCCGGGCTCGAGCCGGTTCTATCTGTCCATGGAAGACAACCTGATGCGCATCTTCGGCGATCCGACGCGCACGCAACGGCTGCTGAAGATGGCGGGCATGCGCGAGGGAGAGGTCATCGAGAGCGGGATGCTGAGCAAGCAGATCGAGAAGGCGCAGCGCAAGGTCGAGGCGCACAACTTCGACATCCGCAAGCAGCTGCTGCTGTTCGACGACGTGGCCAACGACCAGCGCAAGGTCGTCTATCAGCAGCGCACCGAGATCATGGCGACCGAGGACGTGTCGGCGGCCATCCGCGGCATCCTCGCCGAGGCGATCGGCACGCTGATCGATCAGTTCCTGCCGCACCACGCCATGTCCAGCGATTGGGACCTGGAAGGGCTCGCGCAGGCAATCCAGCGCGACTTCGGCGTGGTGGTGGATCCGAAGGCGTGGCTCGCGGCCGAGCCGGAGCTGGAAGAGGCGGGGCTGCGCGAGCGTCTGGCGCGTACCGTGGACGACGCCTACAACGCCAAGGCGGAACGGCTCGATGTCGAGCTGATGCGCCACATCGAGAAGGACGTCATGCTGCGCACCCTCGACATGCACTGGCGGGACCACCTGGCGGCGATGGACTACCTGCGCCAGGGCATTCACTTGCGCGGCTACGCTCAGCAGGACTACCGCACCGAGTACAAGCGCGAGGCGTTCGGGATGTTCAGCGCCATGCTCGATCAGGTGAAGTTCGAGACCGTGTCGACCCTGATGAAGATCGAGGTACGGACCCAGGAAGAGGTCGACCGCGAGGAGGAGGAGCGCCGCGCCCGGCTGATGCGCGCGCTGCAGGCCCAGCACGCCGAAGCGTCGGTGTTCGCGGGCGGCGAGGAGGTTGCCGCGGGACAAATGGGCGCCATGTCCGAGGGCGGGCTGCCGCTGGAGTCGCACACACCGTTCGTGCGCGCGGAGCGCAAGGTCGGGCGCAACGAGCCGTGTCCCT
>DAHVAB010000414.1 GCA_027314825.1 Solirubrobacterales bacterium | reverse complement strand
GCCGGCGCGGGTGGGGGCCGCGGACGGGGCCGGGGCGAGGGCCGGGCCACGGGTACACGACTTGCACGCGCTGATGGAGGCCGCCCCCGAGCACTGCGAGATCGCGGCAACCGACCCGGAGGAGATGGCGCTGCTGCACTTCACCAGCGGCACGACCGGCACGCCGAAGGGCGCCGTTCACGTCCACCGCGCCGTCGTCTCCCACCACGCCACCGGTCGGCTCGTGCTCGACCTGCGCCCCGGCGACATCTTCTGGTGCACCGCCGACCCCGGCTGGGTGACCGGCACCTCCTACGGCATCGTCTCCCCGCTCACGAACGGCGTCACGAGCATCGTCGACGAGGCCGACTTCGACGCGGAGCGCTGGTATCGGATCCTGGAGGATCAGCATGTCACCGTCTGGTACACGGCGCCGACGGCGCTGCGGCGGCTGATGCGCGCCGGCACCGAGCTGGCCCGCGAGCACGACCTCTCCGCCCTTCGCTTCATCGCGAGCGTCGGCGAGCCGCTCAACCCGGAGGTCGTCCTCTGGGGCCAGGAGGCGTTCGGAATGCCGATCCACGACAACTGGTGGCAGACCGAGACGGGCGGGATCATGGTCGCCAACTACCGCTGCATGCCGGTCCGGCCCGGCTCGATGGGCCGGCCGCTGCCGGGAGTCCACGCCGCGATCGCGCGCCGCGAGGCGCAGGGGGATGTGCTGCACGCCGCCGACGGCACGCTGGAGATGGCCGGCGCCGACGAGAGCGGCGAGCTGGTGCTTCGCCCCGGCTGGCCTTCGATGTTCCGCGACTACATGGGCGAGCACGAGCGCTACGAGCGCTGCTTCTCCGGAGGCTGGTACCTGACCGGCGACCTGGTCCGCGCCGACGCCGACGGCTACCTCTGGTTCGTCGGCCGCGGCGATGACGTGATCAAGTCCTCGGGGCACCTGATCGGCCCCTTCGAGGTGGAGAGCGCGCTGCTCGAGCACCCGGCGGTCGCCGAAGCCGGGGTGATCGGCCGTCCCGACGAGGTGGCCGGCGAAGTGGTCAAGGCGTTCGTCGCGCTGACCGGCGACGCCGCGGCCTCTGACACCCTGCGACGAGAGCTCATCGGCTTCGCGCGCAGGCGGCTCGGCGCGGCGGTCGCCCCGCGCGAGATCGACTTCGTTGAGCAGATCCCCCGCAACCGCAGCGGCAAGATCATGCGCCGGGTGCTCAAGGCGCGGGAGCTCGGCCTGCCGGAGGGCGACCTCTCCACGCTGGAGCCGGCCCCGTGAGCGCGGCCCGCCCGGGAGATAACCCCGCGGAGCGCGAGCCGGCCGGCGCCGCGCAGCCCGATCCGACCGGCGCCGCA
>DAHVAB010000413.1 GCA_027314825.1 Solirubrobacterales bacterium | reverse complement strand
CCGTGAGCGCGACGGCGGCGGTGCACCTGTGGGGCAGGACGATAGGAGCGGTCACCCTGCCCGACGGCGCCGAGCATGCGAGCTTCCAGTACACGCCCGAGTTCGCGCGCAGCGGAATCGAGGTCGCGCCGCTCACCATGCCGCTCGCGAGCAGGCCCTACACCTTCCGCTCGCTGGCCCTGGAGAGCTTTCACGGGCTTCCCGGCCTGCTCGCAGACTCGCTGCCGGACCGCTACGGCCACGCCCTGATCGACGCGTGGCTGGCCGGCCAGGGTCGAGCCCCGGAGAGCTTCAACGTGATCGAGCGGCTCTGCTACGTGGGCCGGCGGGGGATGGGCGCCCTGGAGTTCCATCCGATCCGCGGCCCGCGCGCGCAGAGCAGCTCGCCCGTGCATCTCGCCGCCCTCGTCGAGCTGGCCTCCGAGGTGCTGGCCGACCGTGAGCGGCTGGTCGCCTCGCTTGCGGAAGGCCATCGGGAGGCGGCGATGCGGGAGATCCTGCGCGTCGGCACCTCCGCCGGCGGCGCGCGAGCCAAGGCGGTGATCGCCTACAACCCGGCAAGCGGCGAGCTGCGCTCCGGACAGGTCGATGCTCCGTCAGGCTTCGAGCACTGGCTGCTCAAGCTCGATGGCGTGCAGGCAGACCGCGATAGGGAGAATCTCGGCGACCCGCAGGGACACGGCGCGGTCGAGTACGCCTACCACCGGATGGCGCTCGATGCCGGCATCCAGATGAGCGAGTGCCGCCTGCTCGAAGAGAACGGGCGCAGCCATTTCATGACCCGCCGCTTCGACCGAGACGAGCGGGGCGCGAAGCTGCACATGCTCTCCCTCGGCGCGACAGCGCATCTCGACTTCAACCAGGCGGGCGCGCACTCCTACGAGCAGGCGTTCATGGTGATCCGCCGGCTCGGGATGGACGCTCAGGTCATCGCGCAACAGTTCAGGCGGATGGTCTTCAACATCCTCGCCCGCAATCAGGACGATCATGTCAAGAACATCGCCTTCCTGATGGGGCCGGACGGGGTCTGGCGGCTCTCGCCGGCCTTCGACCTCACCTACGCCTACCGCCCGCGCGGCCGCTGGACCGGCCGCCATCAGATGAGCGTGGGCGGCAAGCGCGAGGGCTTCACGCTCGCCGACCTTCGCACATGCGCGAAGGCGGCGGGCCTGCGCCGCGGGGCCGAGCGGCGGATGGTCGGCGAAGTGGCCGAGGTCCTCTCCGAATGGCCGCGCCACGCGGCCGAGGCCGGGGTGGGGATCCTGGCAGTCACCCACCGGTGGCCGACGGTGGACGCCGGTGCCCTGGCCGCCGAGGCGACGGCGGCGTTCGGGCGTGCGGTGGTCCAGCTCGCACCGGGGACCGTGCTTGCATGGTGACGCTCCGGAGA
>DAHVAB010000412.1 GCA_027314825.1 Solirubrobacterales bacterium | reverse complement strand
CAGGTGCCGACCGGCTACATGAACGTGTCCGGCAGGGAGACGACGGTGGTGGATCTCGTCAGCTACTACCGGGCCGCCGGCGGCTACAGCAACGTCGCGACGATCCTCAAAGAGATCGGATCGTTGAGCGGCTCGGCGCTGGCGCGGCTCGCACGCCGCCGCGGGCGGGCGGTCGTGCGCCGCACGGGCTGGCGGGTGCAGCGCTACGGCCAGGCCGACGATCTGGAGGCGCTTCGCCAGGCCGCCCGCCTGGATCTAGGGGAGCCGGCGCTGCTCGCTCCGGCAGGCGGCCGGCGCGGCAGGACCGACCCCGACTGGCGGCTGCGCATCAACGCTCAGATGGAGCCGGACCTGTGATCCCGGCCGCGTTCATCACCGAATGGCAGGCGCGCGTGCCGTGGCCCGAGCGCTATCAGGTCGAGCAGGATCTCATCCTGTCGCGTCTGATGGTCGAGATCGCCGCCGACGAGCTGCTCGCCGGTGAGCTGGTGATGCGTGGGGGCACCTGCCTGCACAAGCTCCACCTGCCGAGTCCCTACCGCTACAGCGAAGATCTCGACTACGTTCGCCGCAGCACCGGCCCGATTGGCCCGTACCTCGACAGGCTGCGCACGATCGCCGAGCGGGTCGGCGTGGAAGTCACCAGCATCGACCGCAGCGGCCAGATGGTGCACGTGATCCTCGACGCGGCCGCCACGGACTCTGCACAGCGCATCCGGATCAAGATCGAGACGAACATCGCCGAGACGACGCACCACCGACCGACGACCGGCATCGAGCACGCCGTCAGCTCCCGCTGGTGGAGCGGTGCGGCGACGGTTCCGACGTTCGTGCTGGAGGAGATGATGGCCACCAAGCTGCGAGCGCTCTACCAGCGCCGCAAGGGACGCGACCTGTTCGACCTCTGGCTGGTCCTGACGACGCAGGAGGTGACGCCGGCCGAGATCTTGGCGGGCTTGCGCCACTACATGCGCGACGCCGTCTTCACCTACCCTCAGCTTCGTCTCAATCTGCTCGACAAGCTCGCCGACGCCGAGTTCCGCGCCGACCTGGACAGCCTGCTCGTGGCCTCGCCGGACGGCTACGACATCGACCGTGCAGCCGATACGGTCATGGCTCGACTCGGAGCCTTGCTTGAGAACGCGCCACCTGTGCAGCAGCTCGTCGACGGCGGCTGGTGGAGCAAGCATTGAGGCCATCCGGGTATGGGCCAGCCAAGACGCCAGTGTCTACATACCACATCGGGGTGCTAACAAAGTGCAAACATGCCCCACGCCATTCGGCTCCACTCGCGAAAGCGCCGATCCGCGAAATCCCAGCAATAGAGCCAAATCTGTGGACGCAATGACACTCCACAACACCCGCTGAAGGGGCTCATAACCCGAAGGTCGCGGGTTCGAATCCCGCCCCCG
>DAHVAB010000411.1 GCA_027314825.1 Solirubrobacterales bacterium | reverse complement strand
CGGCGAGCGCCTTGCCGAGGGTGACCTCGTCCGCATACTCCAGGTCGGAGCAGACCGGCAGCCCCGATGACAGGCGCGTGATCGTGAGCGCCGGCACGCGCTCCCTGAGGCCCTGCGCGATGTGCAGCGCGGTCGCCTCGCCCGTCGTCGTCGGGTTGGTGGCGATCAGCACCTCCCGGACCGGCTCGACGGCCGGGGGCTGCGCCGCCGGGTGCGGTATACCCGCCGCTGCCATGCCGCCGGCCTCGGGCGGGCCGGACAGGCGCGCGTAGAGCTCGCCGATCTTCAGATCCTCCGCATCCACCCCGTCGATCGGCGAGAGGGCGCCGCCCAACACGTGGTAGAGGCCTGCGTATTCGTGGGTGCGCTCGATCGGGATCACATCGCCCGGCTCCTCCACGACGCAGATCAGGCCACGGTCGCGACGGGGGTCCTGGCAGATCCGGCAGCGCGGCTCGTCGGCCAGGTTGAAGCAGACCTCGCAGAGCCCGATCCGCTCCTTGACCTCACGGATCGCCTCGGCGAGCGCGCCCGCCTCATCCGGGCTCGCCTTCATGATGTGGAAGGCGAGCCGCTGCGCGGTCCGCGTGCCGATCCCCGGCAGCTTGGAGAGCTCGGTGATCAGCCTCTGGAGAGGTGGCGCGAAGCCGCTCACAGGCCGGGCAGCCCGAGGCCGCCGAGCGGCCCGCCGCCGCCGAGCGGTCCGCCGGGCCCGCCGAGGCCGCCGGTCGCCCGCTCCATCCGCTCGGACTGCAGCTCCTGAGCCGCCTTCAACGCCTCGTTCACGGCCGCCAGCACCATGTCGCCGAGCATCTCGACATCGTCCGGGTCGACCGCCTGCGGGTCGATCGTGACCGATCTGAGCACGAGATCGCCGGAGATCTCCACCTTCACCATCCCGCCGCCGGCGCTCCTCTCCACCACCTCGTCCTTCAGCGACTCCTGGGCCACCTGGATGTCCCGCTGCATCTTCTCCACCTGCTTGAGCATCTGCTGCATGTTCGGCATGCGCGGCTGCTTGGGCATCACTCACCGCCTCCTTGTCTTTGAACCCCGGACGCGCCCGCGGCGGGCTCATGGCCCTCGGAGAGCTCCACCGCTTCGAACTCGGCGATGATCTTCGCGACCATCTCCTCCTCATCGCCGCCGAGCGGCTGCCCGTCCTGGCCCTCCGCCTGCTCGCTCAGCTCGTAGACGACATCGAGGCGCCTGCCGATCGTCCTCGCAAGCGCTGCGCCGACCACGCCGCGATACGCCGGATCCTCCGCCTTGCGCTTGTTGAACGAGAAGCCGGCCGGAAAGGCGACCGTCAGCCGCGAGCCGTCGAGCGCAACCGGCAGCGCCACCTCGATCACCGCGCCGATCAGGGAGTTCTCGCCTCGCACCAGGTCAATCACCGCTGGCCACAGCTCACGGATGGCCTCCAGGCCATC
>DAHVAB010000410.1 GCA_027314825.1 Solirubrobacterales bacterium | reverse complement strand
GACGATCAGGTCGAGGTCGGAGACCTCCCCGTCCTCCCCGGCGCCTTCGAGGCTGAGCGAGGGCTCGGGCGGGTTGACCACGAAGTTGCCGTCGATCTTGCCGATCCGCACCGCGCCGACCGGGCCGGCGAATGGGACGTTGGAGATCATCAGCGCCGCGGAGGCGCCGTTCATCGCGAGGATGTCATACGGGTGGGTGTGATCGACAGACAGCGGGATCGCCACCAGGTGGGTGTCGTGGCGCCACGTTTTTTCGAACAGCGGGCGCAGCGGGCGGTCGATCATGCGCGCGGTCAGGGTCGCCTTCTCGCCGGAGCGTCCCTCGCGCTTGAAGAAGGAGCCGGGGATCTTGCCGGCCGCGTACATCCGCTCCTCCACGTCGACGGTCAGCGGCATGAAGTCGATGTCACGCTTGGCGCCCGCCGTGGCGGTCGCCAGGACCATCGTGTCCCCCTGGCGGACGACGACGGAGCCGGAGGCCTGCTTGGCCATCCTGCCCGTCTCGAAGGAGATCTCGCTACCGGCGATCTCCACGGAGATCCGGGTCACGGAGTCACTGCTCATATTTCCTCAGCTTTCTACCCTCACCCTTCGGACGGTGAGGCTCTCTCTTGCATTCATCTCGGTATCCGAATGCGCAGCAGCTTAGCGGACGCTGGCGCCGGCCCACGCGTTCGAGGCGCGGGGGCGACGCCCCTTCGCCAGCGCGCGGCGCCTCCCCTTCGCCAGCGCCCGGCGCGCCGGGCGGTTGCGCTCAGCTGCCTCGCAGGCCTTCGAGCAGCAGCTCGACCGCGGGCAGCTCGGCCGGGGTGGGCGCCTGGTAGCTCCAGCGCACGGTGCCGTCGGCAGCGGTTATCACGAGCGCACGCTGCGGGAACCCGCCCTCGTGAAGGACTCCGAAGGCCTCGCAGGCCGCCCCCTTGGGCTCGAAGTCCGAGAGCTGCGGAATCGAGACGCCGAGCTTCTCGGTGAACGCCTTCTGAGACCAGCTCGAATCGCAGGAGACGCCGTAGATCGCCTGCGCACCCGCGTCGCGCAGCTCCGAGATCGCGCGCTCGTAGAGCTGGAGCTGATCGGTGCAGACGGGGCTGAACGCGAACGGGTAGAAGACCAGAACGGTCGTCGAGCCCTGCAGGTCGGCCGCTGTGAAGCGCTCGCCGTCCTCCGTCGCCAGGGAGAAGCTCCCGACCGTCGTGCCGGGGGCCAGGACGCTCACTTGCGCAGACCGAGGTCCTTGATCAGCGACCGGTAGCCCTCGAGGTCGTTGCGCTGCAGGTAGTCGAGCAGCCGCCGGCGCCGGCCGACCAGCATCAGCAGGCCGCGTCGGGAGTGGTGATCCTTGCGCTGCGCGCGCAGGTGCTCGGTCAGGTGGTTGATGCGCTCCGTCAGCAACGCGACCTGCACCTTGGTGCTGCCGGTGTCGGTCTCACTGGAGCCGAACCTGGCCGTGATC
>DAHVAB010000040.1 GCA_027314825.1 Solirubrobacterales bacterium | reverse complement strand
GGGCAAAGCAATCCTGTTCAAGCAGTTCGGCGGAGTGGACGCGGTGCCGATTTGTCTGGACTGCACCGACACCGACGAACTCGTCGAAACAATTGTCCGGCTCGCCCCGGCGTTCGGCGGCATCAACCTGGAGGACATCTCCGCGCCGCGCTGCTTCGCGATCGAGGATGCGCTGAAGGAGCGCCTCGACATTCCCGTCTTCCACGACGACCAGCACGGCACCGCGGTCGTCGTGCTCGCCGCCCTGCTGAACGCCGCGAAGCTGACCGGCCGCAGCCTGGCCGACCTGCGCGTGCTGATCATCGGCCTCGGCGCCGCCGGCATCGCGGTCACGAAGATCCTCCAGCACGCGGGAGTCTCGGAGATCATCGGCGTCGACTCCCGCGGCGCTCTGCACGTCCAGCGCGAGGACTACCTCGACGGGAGCATGAGCTCCATCAAGCGCTGGTTCGCCGAGGCCTCAAACCCCGAGTGCCGCTCCGGCGGCCCCGCCGATGTGATCGACGGCGCCGACCTGGTGATCGGCCTCTCCGGCGCGAAGGTGCTGCCGGCCGAGGCGCTCTCCCGCATGAAACCGGAAGGCATGCTCTTCGCGATGGCCAACCCGAATCCGGAGGTCGAGCCGGAGCTCGCCGCCCCCTACGTCCGGATCGTCGCGACCGGCCGCTCCGACTATCCCAACCAGATCAACAACGTGCTCTGCTTCCCCGGCGTCTTCAGGGGCGCGCTGGACGTGCGGGCGAAGGCGATCACCGAGGAGATGAAGATCGCGGCCGCCCATGCGATCGCCGGGATCGTCACCGACGGGGAGCTGCGCGAGGACTACATAATCCCGTCTGTCTTCAACCGCGACGTCGCGCCCGCGGTCGCCGACGCAGTCGCCGAGCAGGCGCGCCTGGGCGATACGGCGAGGGCGGGCCAGGAGGTCGGCTTCGCCCACGGCGATACCGATTGAAGTCGTCGGGAGATGGTCGATTCGCAGGCGGCGGCCATGAGATCCGCTCCGCCGACAGCCATACCGACTAGAGTCTTCAGGCGATGGTCGATCCGCAGCAGCCGGCCATGAGGGTGACGATCACCGGAGCGACCGGCCTGATCGGTCCCGCCGTGATCGCCGCCCTGCGCGATGACGGCGCACAGGTCACCGTCCTCTCCCGCGACCCGGAGCGGGCGCGACGGCGCCTCGGAGTCGATGCGATCGCCTGGGACCCGGCCTCCGAGCCGGCGCCGGCGCAGGCGCTGGAGGGCCGTGGCGCGATCGTGCATCTGGCCGGCGAGCCGGTCGCTCAACGTTGGACGCCGGCGGCCCGGCGAGCGATTCGCGACAGTCGCGTGACGGGAACCCGGAACCTGCTCGCCGGCCTGCGCGCGCTCGCCCCGCCGGAGCGGCCCGCGACGCTCGTGAGCTCCTCGGCGATCGGTATCTACGGCGCCCGCCACGAGGAGCCGCTCGACGAGGACGCCCCGCCCGGCCACGGCTTCCTCGCCGAGACCTGCGCCGCATGGGAGTCGGAGGCGGCCGCGGCCGGGGAGCTCGGAATGCGCGTGGCGATCATGCGCACCGGGGTCGTGCTCGACGGCGGCGGCGGCGCCCTGGCGAAGATGCTTCCCCCGTTCCGGGTCGGCGTGGGCGGCCCGGTCGCCGGCGGGGCGCAGTACATCTCCTGGATCCATCTCGACGACCTGGCCGGGATGATCGCCGCCGCCGTGCGCGATCAGCAGTGGCGCGGGCCGATCAACGCGACCGCGCCGGAGCCGGTCACCAACCGGCGCTTCTCCAAGGTGCTGGGCAAGGTGCTCGGCCGCCCCGCCATACTCCCCGTGCCCGGCTTCGCCCTGCGCCTGCTCTACGGCGAGATGGCCGAAATCGTCACCACCGGCCAGCGGGTGCTGCCCGCCAAGGCGCTGGTGCTCGGCTACCGGTTCCGCCACGAGGATCTGGAGCAGGCGCTGCGCTCCGCGCTCGGGTGAGCCGCGCTGCGCCACGCGATTGGGTGTGCGGCGCAACGCTCCACGCCGGGTGAGCCGCGCTGCGCCGCCCCCCTGCTGCGCCTGCGCCGAGCGGTCCTGTTGGCGGGCTATGCCGCTCAGGGCACGTGCGGCCCGCTCACGCTGAGCTCCTGCCAGAAGACCGGCGCCCCCGCGTGGACACGGTCGACGGCGTAGCGGGCGATCGTCGTTTCGCCGTCGCCGAGCACCGAGAAGCCTCCGAGCACCGAGCCGCGATCGTGCGTCGCGAAGACGGATTCGATCACCGCCTGCCGCTCGTCGGCCGTGGCGCCGGCAGACCTGATCGCGTCGATCACCATCTCCATCGAGGCGTATCCGTAGAGCACGTTCGAGGTCGGCTGCGCGTGATAGCGGCGACGGAAGTCGGACAGAACCTGCTGAGCGCGGCGCGAGTAGTGCGAGGTCGGCAGGACCGGTGTGGTCAGGTAGGTCTGCGTGCCGGCCGCGCCGATCGCGCTCGTGAACGACGGTTCGGCCATTTCACTCGTGCCCAGCAGCAGCAGCTGCGGATTGGCGGCGTACAGATCGCGCCATAGAGCGGCCGCGCCTTCGCCGGCGTCGCCGCTGAAGAAGACGGCCTGCGCGCCGCTTCTCATGATCGCTTCGACCACCCCGGAGAAGTGCGATTCGCCGGTCGCGCCGCTCAGTTCGACAGTTTCTTCGCCGGCGAGCTTGATCCCTGCCTGCTTGGCGTCGCCGCCGACGATGCTCGCCAGCGGGGTGCGGAACGGTTCGCCGTCGTTGAGCAGGTAGACGCTGCTCACCCCCAGTCGCTGCATCAGCGCGACCTGGGCGGCGCCCTGCACCGGGTCTCCGGGCAGCAGCCGCACGAAGTTGCGCGATTCGGTCGGGTAGAAGCGTTCCGGGTCGCCCTGTCCGGCGTCGAAGGAGGATGTCAGCCCGACGTACGGGCTGCGGGGGCTGATCTGCAGGATCCCGGCCTGGTTGGTGAGCGGCAGCGAGATCGCGGTCGCGCCAGAGTTGTAGTCGCCGATGTAGGCGATCGTGCGCCGATCCCGCGAGGCGAGGGTCGCGTTGCTGGCCGTCTGACCGCGGCCCCAGGCGGCTTCCGAGCCGGCGGCGGCGGCGTTCGCGCCTTCTGAGCCGGTGGTGCCTTTCGCGCCTTCGGCGCCCGTGACACCTTTCGCACCTTCGGCGCCAGTGGCGCCTTTCGCGCCTTCGGAGCCGGTGCCCGGCGCCGCTTGCGAGCCGGTGGCGTTCGCAGCGCGCGAGCCGCTGCCCCTCGCTGGCTGCGAGCCGGTGCCGTGCGCGGCGCGCGAGCGAGTGCCGGTAGCGGCTTGCGAGCCGGTGCCGTGCGCGGCGCGCGAGCGAGTGCCGGTAGCGGCTTGCGAGCCACCGCCATTCGCGGTCGCCGAGCCACCGCCATTCGCGGTCGCCGAGCCACCGCCATTCGCGGTCGCCGAGCCACCTCCGCTCGCGCCTTGCGCGCCACCCCCGGTCGCGCCTTCGGAGCCGGCGTCGTTGAGCGAGTGCAGGCCGATCGTGAAGCGGCCGGCGCGGCTGTGGGCCTGTCCCAGCGCGAGCCGCTCACCATCAAGGATCTGCTGGCCGGCTGCAGCCTCGGGGCCGGTCAGCGGCAGGCTTGAGAACACGGTGAGGCGCGTGCCGAGCTGGCTGTCGGCCTGCGAGGCCGCCTGCGCGCCGCAGCCGGCGAGCAGCGGCGCGGTCGCGAGCGCCACGAGCAGCAGGGGCAGCGAACGCGCCCGCATCATTGCGGGTTCAGCTGCGTCGTCCCGGCAGGCGGGTGACGAGGAGCCTCACAGCTGTGCCCACGACGATGATCGCGAGCGAGAGGAACGCGGCGTCGAGGCCGGAGTGGCCCAGCGACCAGATCACGATCCACAGCACGAGGGCGCCCATGATGGTGAGTATCAGTCCCATGTCGCGGGAGATCCTACCGGTCCGTGCGGAGCGCCGCGGCCAGTTGCCCGACCACCGTGCCGACGGCCTCCGCCGGATGCTCCTCGCCGGCCGCCCGCACCAGGCGCGTGCCGACGATCACCCCGTCCGCGCCGGCCGCCGCCGCCTGCGCCGCGTGCTCGGGCGTGGCGATCCCGAAGCCGATCGCGACGGGCACCTCTGTGCTCGCCTTCGCGCTCGCCACCACCTCGGCGAACCCATCGGAGAGCGCGGCGCGCTCGCCGGTGGTCCCGACGACCGAGACGGTGTAGAGGAAGCCGCGCGCCCGGGCGCCGATCTCGCGCATCCGCTCCGGAGTGCTCGTCGGCGCCAGCAGCGGCACAAGCGCGATCCCAGCCGCGTCGCAGGCGTCGCGGACGGGGGCCGACTCCTCCAGCGGCAGGTCGGGCACGATCAGCCCAGCCGCACCGGTCCGCGCGAGGCGCTGTGCGAACGCGTGCGCCCCCGGCGCGAAGACCATGTTCGCGTAGCACATCAGGACCACCGGGACGCTCGGCGCGAGCGCTCTGGCCACCTCCAGCACGCCGGATAGGCTCGCCCCGGCCGCCAGGGCTCCGGTCGCCGCCTCGTGGATCACAGGGCCGTCGGCGAGCGGGTCGGAGTACGGCACCCCAAGCTCCAGGATGTCGGCCCCCGCCTCCACACAGGCCCGTCCGATCTCCACGGAGTCGGCCATGGTCGGGTAGCCGGCCATCAGGTATGGCATGAGCGCCGCGCTGCGCCCCGGCCGCGAGAACGCGGCGGCGATCCTCTCACTCATGGCGAGCATCGGTCCTGCTCCCGCCGGCGGCGCGCTCCCCCGCGCTGAGCTGAGCGTCATCCTGAGCGCCAGCCGCTGGGGTGCCAGCATCGCGCGTGCGGCCAACATCACCCGGGCGGCCAGCTCCACCCTGCTCCTCGAGCGCCAGCACCTCCGCAAGATCCTTGTCGCCGCGACCGGAGAGGCAGATCAGGTCGAGCTCGCCCTCGCCCCGGGCGAGCGTCCAGGCGATCGCGTGCGCCGTCTCCAACGCGGGGATGATCCCCTCCAGGCGCGTCAGCTGCGCGAACGCATCGAGCGCTTCGCGATCGGTGACCGCGACGTAGCGGGCGCGACCAGTGTCGCGCAGGTGCGCGTGCTGCGGGCCTGTGCCCGGATAGTCGAGGCCGGCGGAGATCGAGTGCGCCTCCACGATCTGGCCCTCCTCGTCCTGCATCACCGCCGAGCGGGCGCCGTGCAGGATCCCGGGCCTGCCGCCGACGGTCAGCGGAGCGCCATGGCGCGGCGTGTCGATCCCCTCCCCGCCGGCCTCCACTCCGACGAGCTGGACCTCGGGATCGTCCAGGAACGCGGTGAAGATCCCGAGCGCGTTGGAGCCTCCCCCCACACAGGCGATCACCCGCTCGGGCAGCCTGCCCTCCCGCTCCAGGATCTGCGCGCGGGCCTCATCGCCGATCACCCGCTGCAGATCCCTGACCATCGCCGGGTATGGGGCCGGCCCGACGACCGAGCCGATCACGTAGTGGGTGTCAGCCACGCTGGCCACCCAATCCCTGATCGCCTGCGAGGTCGCCTCCTTGAGAGTCCGCGCGCCCGCGGTGACCGGGCGGACCTCGGCGCCGAGCAGACGCATCCGCTGCACGTTCGGCCGCTGGCGGATCGTGTCCTGCTCGCCCATGTAGATCACGCAGTCGAGGTCGAGCAGCGCGCAGGCGGTCGCGGTCGCCACGCCATGCTGGCCGGCGCCCGTCTCGGCGATGATCCGCCGCTTGCCCATCCGCCTGGCGAGCAGGCACTGGCCGAGCGCGTTGTTGAGCTTGTGGGAGCCGGTGTGGTTGAGATCCTCGCGCTTGAGGTAGACGGCGCGGCCGAGACGCTCCGAGAGACGCCGCGCCTGGTAGAGCGGCGTCGGGCGCCCGGCGTAGTCGCGCAGCAGCAGCGCGAGCTCGGAGCGGAAGCGCGCATCCTCGCGGGCCTGCACCCACGCCCGCTCCAGCTCGTCCAGCGCCGGCATCAGCGTCTCCGGGACGAACTGGCCGCCGTACTCTCCGAAGCGGTGCTCCACGGCGCCCGGCGCCACCCCCACAGGATCGCTCACGCCACCGCCTTGGCGCCCGCCTGGGCGGCGGCGCTCGTGGCGGCCGCCACCGCCGCGAAGAGGGCACGCAGCTTCGCCTCATCCTTGCGGCCCGGTGCCTGCTCGACCCCGCTCGCCACATCGACCGCGTAGGGGTGGACGGTCTCGATCGCCTCCGCCACGTTCTCGGGCGTGAGCCCGCCGCTCAGGATCAGTGGCGTCGCGCTGCGACGGGCCGCCAGCAGCGACCAGTCGAAGGTGGCGCCGGTTCCTCCCCGCAGCCGCTGGCCGCCCGTGCCGGGCCGCGCGGTCGCGTCGGCGAGGTGAAAGTCGACGTGGTAGCGCTCCAGGCCACGCACATCGCCGGCCCCCGCGATCTGCACGGCCTTCACCACCTTCGCGCCGGTGCGCCGGGCGACCTCGGCGCAGAAGGACGGACCCTCGTCGCCGTGCAGCTGGATCATGCTCAGGCCGACCTGCTCCGAGACGGCGGCGATCCGCGGCAACGACTCGTTGACGAACACTCCGCAGAGCTCGACGCGCCGGCGCAGGCGGGAGGCGATCACGATCGCCTCAGGCAGGCCGCAGCGGCGGGGGCTGCCTGCGTAGAAGATCATGCCGAGCGCCCATGCGCCGAGCTCCACGGCAAGCTCCGCGTCGGCTACGCGGGTCATCCCGCAGATCTTCACCTTCGCCGCCGGTCCGTTCACGCCCAGAACGGTAGCGGCCGGCAGCGCGGTGCGTGCGCCGCCGGCCGCATCCGGCCCCCCGGTCGACCCGATCAGCCTTCCGGCGTGTTCGGGTTGGGGACCGAGTTCGGCTGCTGGCCGAGCGTGACTTCGATCGTCTTGTCTTCGTGCTTGCCTTCACCGGTCGGCCGCACGATTTCCAGCTTGACCGTGTCGCCCGGTCTCTTGGCGACGATCGCTTCGCCGAGCGCTTCGGAGCTGCTGATCGGCTTGCCGTCCACGCCGACGATGATGTCGCCGCCGATCTGCACCTGCCCGGCACAGGATGTCTGGACGGTGATGTTGCCGGCGTGCAGGCCCGCCTTCGCCGCCGGCGTGTGCGCGATCACCTGCTGGATGAGCGCCCCGCTTTTCGCGGGCAGGTTGAGCGCCGCCAGGCAGCCGTCGACGGTCGTGGTCGTCACGCCGAGGTAGGCGCCGCGGATCGTGCCGCCCTTTTCGAGCAGCGGCAGCTGCTGCTTGGCGGTGTTGATCGGGATCGCGAAGCCGATGCCGATGTTGCCGCCGCCGTTGCCGCTCGTCTCGATCTGGGAGTTGATCCCGATCACTTCGCCGGCCGCGTTGAGCAGCGGGCCGCCCGAGTTGCCGGGGTTGATCGGCGCGTCGGTCTGGATCACGTTGGAGATCGTGAAGCCGTTCGGCGCGGTTATCTGCCGCTGCAGCGCGGAGACCACGCCGGTGGTGAGGGTGCGGGCGAGCCCGAACGGGTTGCCGATCGCGAGCACCGGGTCGCCGACCTGCATCGCGCCGGAGTCGCCGAGCTTCAGCGGGTGCAGGCTCAGGCCGCTGGTGGGGACGCGCAGCAGGGCGAGATCGTCGGAGGGGTTCTTGCCGACGACTTTTGCTTCCACGGCCGCGCCGTGTTCTGAGAAGCTGACGTTGACCTTGACCGCGTTGCGCACGACGTGCCAGTTGGTGAGGATCAGGCCTTCGCCGTTGATCACGATCCCGGAGCCGGTCGCTTCACCGGTTTCCGTTTCGCCGCCGCCGGCCCCGAAGGGTTCGAACGGCGAGGCTTCGGCTTTGCGCACGATCGTCGATTTGACGTAGACGACGCCCGGCGCGTCTCGTTCGTAGATCTGGTGCGGCGTCAGCCCGCTGCTCGTCTGGGAGGCGTTGGAGGGCGCGAGCGGCTGAGACTGCACTTCGGTGACGACCCGTTCGGCTTTGCCGTGGTCGCCGGCGGCCGCGAGGACGCCGACGACGACGCCGGCGCCGATCAGGGCGGAGAGGAGGGGGATGACGAAGAGTCTCTTCATTTGATGATGAGAATGATCGGTCGCGATGAAGACGATCTAAAGCAGATCATCGGCCGGCATAAAACTTGCTCTCAGCGCGCGCAGCGCCTCTCCCGGGTGCTCGGCGGCCATCAGGGAGCCCCCGATCAGCACCGCGTGCACGCCCGCCTCACCCAGCCTGCGGACCTGATCGGGGCTCCCGATCCCCGACTCGGAGACGAGCGTGACCTCCTCCAGCGGCACGTGCCCAAGGAGCTCGAAGGTGCGCTCGACCTCGACGGTGAAGTCGCGCAGGTCGCGATTGTTGATCCCGATCAGCCGAGCGCCCACGCTCAGCGCCCGCTCAAGCTCCCGCTCGTCGTGGACCTCGACCAGCGCGTCGAGGCCGAGCCGCCCCGCCGCCGCGTGCAGCCCGGCCAGCTCCGCCTCCGAGAGGGCGGCGACGATCAGCAGGATCGCCTCGGCGCCGGCCAGCACGGCCTCGTTGAGCTGGTACTCGTCGACGATGAAGTCCTTCCTCAGGATCGGCAGACCGCAGGCTCCTCGCGCCGCCTCGATGTCGGCCAGCGAGCCGCCGAAATGAGGGCCGTCGGTGAGCACGGAGATCGCCGCCGCGCCGGCGGCCTCGTAGGAGGCGGCGATCGCGGCCACGTCGATCTCCGGGTCGGCGCGCAGCATGCCTGCCGAGGGCGAGCGGCGCTTGATCTCCGCGATCACGCCGACGCCGGGCCGCCTCAGCGCGGCAACGAGGCGCCCGCGCTCGCGGCCGACCCGCGCCGTAGCCGCCATCTCGGCCAGCCGAGCCGGCGCCAGCCGCTCGGTACGACGGGCGAGCTCCGCCCGCGTGGAGGCGAGGATCTCATCGAGCACGCTCATCGCGCCTCCCTGGCGCCCTCGCTCGCGGAGCCGGCTGGCGCAGAACCGGCACCCGCAGAGCCCCCGCCAGCCGAGCTATCGCGCGTCGAAGTCGACCCGTCTGAGCTCTCCCCGCGCGATACATCGACATACCGGTGCAGCGCGGCGAGCGCCCTGCCGTCGGCGATCGCCTCGCGCGCCGCTTGAACGCCCTCGACGATGCTCGCCGCCGCGCCCCCGGCGTAGATGGCCGCGCCCGCGTTGATCGCGGCCAGGTCGGCTCGCGGGCCCTGCTCGCCCTCCAGGATCGCCTCGGTGACCGCGGCGTTCTCCTGCGGTGTGCCGCCGGCGAGCAGCTCCACGTCCTCTCCCGCGGCGAGCGCCACGCCGGCGTCGCCCGGCACCAGCGTGTAGGAGCGGATCTCCTCGCCCACGACCTCGACGATCTGGGTGGCGGCGGTCGTGGACACCTCGTCGATCCCGTCCTCGCCGCTCACGATCAGCGCCCGCTCCACGCCGAGGCGCACGAGCACCCCGGCGAAGGTGTGCAGCAGCGCGGGATCGGCGACCCCGATCAGCTGACGGGTGGCGCCCGCCGGATTGGTGAGCGGGCCGAGCAGGTTGAAGACCGTCCGGACCGCCAGCTCGTGGCGGACCGGCACCACGTAGCGGGTGGCGGCGTGGTGAAGCGGGGCGAACATGAAGCCGAAGCCGGCCCGCTCGATGCATGCGGCCACCCGGTCCGGGCCGAGGTCGATCCTCGCGCCGAGAGCCTCCAGCAGGTCGGCCGACCCGGAGAAGCTCGTCGCCGAGCGGTTGCCGTGCTTGGCCACCGCGCAGCCGGCGCCGGCCGCGATCAGAGCGGCGGTCGTGGAGACGTTGAAGGTGCGCCGGCCGCCGCCCGTGCCGGCGGTGTCGAGCAGATCCTCGCGCGCCGTCGGCACCCCGACCGCCAGCCGCCGCACCCGCTGGCGGACCCAGTCGGCGGCGAGGGTGGGACGGAGCAGCGCGGGCAGCGAGGTCGCCGAGCGCCTGCGCCGCGCCGTCCTGGAGGCCCGTCCCACCGGCATCCTCACCACGATCTCGCTGGGAGTGAGCGCCGGCAACGGCGCGGGCGTCGACTACGACATCCTCTTCAAGGCGGCCGACAGCGCTCTGTACGCCGCCAAGCGCGACGGGCGAAACTGCGTGCGGGTCGCCGGCGCACAGACGCCCGATCTCCCGGCCGAGGCCGCCTGGCCGGCCACGGGCCCGGAGCCGCTTGCCGGCCTGCCCGCCTGAGCGCTGCCCGGGAGCCGCCCACCTGCCGCCGACCGGGATCGAACCCACATGCCCGCCTGAGCGCTGCCCGGGAGCGGCCCGCCTGAACGCTGCCCGGGAACGGCCCGCCTGAGCGCTGCCCGGGAGCGGGCGCGCCCGCGAGCCAACCACCCCGGCAGGAGCCACCACCTCGCCGCTGCGAGCTCCGCTCGCCTAAATCCAATCCTCTCCGGTTCCACACCCGCCGGTCGCTCGCGCAGGGCCGCCGCAAGACATCCCGGCGAGCCTCAACACGCAAGCATCGAGGGCCGATAGGGTCGTGATGGCACTCTCCTCCATGACCATGGCGCAACCCTCTCCGACAGGGCGGATCGCTCCCGAACGCAGGGCGCTGCTCACCTTCTCCCCGCCCGCCCATCTCGACCAGGCGCGCGTCCTCATCGACGCGATCCAGCGGCTCTCTCTCGCCGAGAGCGTCGCCCAGGTCCAGGAGGTCGTGCGCGTGGCGGCGCGCAGGCTGACCGGAGCGGACGGGGCGACCTTCGTGCTGCGCGAGGGCGATCTCTGCCACTACGCCGACGAAGACGCGATCTCCCCGCTCTGGAAGGGCCAGCGCTTCCCGATGAGCACGTGCATCAGCGGCTGGGCGATGCTCAACCGGCGCGCCGCCGCGATCGAGGACATCTACGCCGACGAGCGGATCCCGCACGACGCCTACCGGCCGACCTTCGTCAAGAGCCTGGTGATGGTGCCGATCCGCACGCTCGACCCGATCGGGGCGATCGGCAACTACTGGGCTTCCCGACACGCTCCGAGCACCGAGGAGATCGAGCTGCTGCAGTCCCTGGCGGACTCCACGGCAGTGGCGATGGAGAACGTGCGCATCTACGAGACCTTGGAGACAGAGCGAGCCGAGACGCTCAACCGGCTCGCACTCGTGGCCGAGTACCGCGACGACGACACCTTCCACCACACCCGCAGGGTGGCGCGCACCGCTTACTTCCTGGCCTCAGAGCTCGGGCTCGACTCCAACGCCGCATCGCTGATCCGCCAGGCGGCGCCACTGCACGACATCGGCAAGCTCGCCGTCTCCGACAGCATCCTGCTCAAGCCGGGCAGGCTGGACCCCGACGAGATGCGGCAGGTACGCGGCCATGTCGCGGCCGGCGCGGAGATCCTGGCCGGCAGCCACTCCGACGTGCTGCGCGTAGCCGAGGAGATCGCGCTCACCCACCATGAGTGGTGGGACGGCTCCGGCTACCCGACCGGCATCGCGGGCGAGGAGATCCCGCTGAGCGGTCGGATCGTGGCGCTCGCCGACGTCTTCGACGCCCTCACCCACACGCGTCCCTACAAGCCGGCATGGCCACTGGCCGACGCGGTAGCCGAGATCCGGCGCCTGGACGGCAGCCAGTTCGATCCGCAGATCGTCGCCGCCTTCGAGACGCTCGACCGGCAGGAGCTCATGCTGCCGGTCGGGCCCGCGTAGCGGCGGGCGGCGCGCGTTCGCTGGCGGGTGGTTGGGTGGTCGAGCCAGGCGGCGCGGCGGGCGGGCCGGTGGCCGGGCGGTTGGGCCGGTAGCCGGGTGGTTGGGTGGCCGGGTGGTTGGGTGGTCGGGTGGTCGGGGTGGTTGGGTGGTCTGTCGGGCGCGTCGCACATCGACCGCCGCTCATGCCGTGTCGCCCTGGCGGCTTCCCGCGCTCTCCGCCTCGCGCGGGCTTCGCGCCCGTCGCGAATCGGTGAGCCTGAGAAAGGCGGTGAGCGCGGCGATGAAGAGGGCGACTCCGGCTCCCATCTGGAGCATCCGGTCAGCGCTGCCCGGGTCGACCACCACCTCCGCGAATGCGACGGCAACAACCAGGACGATCATCGCGACGACCCGCCACTTCAGATCGTTGAGGTCCTCGATCACCAGCCA
>DAHVAB010000409.1 GCA_027314825.1 Solirubrobacterales bacterium | reverse complement strand
GTGCCAGTGGTGTGAACCGCCGCACCAGAGCCTCGCGCGCGCACCGATCCTCGTGCTGCTGCCAGTCTTCGAAGAGCGGAGCGAGCGCGTCAGCGGAGTCTCGCGACCGGACGTGACGTCCTTCCAAGAGTGCTGAGCTCATCATGTTCTCCTGTCCTTCCTTGGGGGCAACCGCCGGCGAGTGGGCTCTGTGAGCCAGGGCGAGCCCAAGTCGCCTGCTTGATCCCTACCCGCGCGGCGACTCTCCAAGCGCCTCCGGGCGATCTGCGCCCGTTTCGCGGCGAGATGGTCAGGATGCGGACAGGCCGGACTAGCGGCGCCCGGCGGTCGCGGCGGCCAGCAGGCTGCCTGCCAGTGCGGAGGCGCCGGCGAGCGCGCCGCGGTGGCGGGCCATCCAGAGCACCGCGCTGCGGGAGTGTGCCATCTCGTCGAACCGGCCGTGCGCGTCGCGTTCCTCCTCGACCGGCTCGAAGAGGTTGCCGGGCCGCGGCGCATCGGTCGGAGTCTGGGTGAGCTGGGCCTTGACGCCGGTCCTGCCCATGTACAGGTCGCCGAGCCATGGGCTCAGCCGCTCGCCGATGATCGTGTAGACGGTTGGGGCCCCGACGAATACCTGCCGCCGGGTGCTGTGCGCGGCGAAGTGCACGGCATCGGCCGCGACCTCCGGCTGGTAGATCGGCGGCACGGGCATCGGCTCGTGGTCCATCTTGGAGCGGCAGTGGTCGAACTGTGGCGTGTTGAGGCCCGGCAGCTGGACCATCGAGATGTTGACCTTCGACCGCTTGTGGATGAGCTCGGTGCGAACAGACTCGACGAAGCCCTTCAGCGCGTGCTTGGCCCCACAGTAGGGGGATTGCAGCGGGATGCCCCGGTAGGCCATGGCTGAGCCGACCTGCACGATCGCTCCTCGATCGCGCGGCAGCATCCGCTCCAGCGCCGCCCTGGTTCCCCATACCGCGCCGAAGTAGGTGACCTCTGTGGCGCGGCGGAACTCACTCGGATCGATGTCCTCGAAGAAGCCGAAGATCGTCGTCATCGCGTCGTTCACCCACATGTCGATCGGCCCGAGGCTCTCCTCGGCGGCGCTGGCAGCGGCCTGCACGGCGTCGAAGTCCGCGACGTCGGTCGGCAGCGGGAGCGCGGAGCCGCCGAGCTGCTCGACGGAGCTTGCCGTGCGTTCGAGCGCCGCGCGCCCACGGGCCAGCAGCGCGATCCGGGCGCCATCCTTTGCGAAGCGTTCGGCGACTGCACGGCCCACGCCCTTGGAGGCGCCGGTCACCACGACCGTCTCTGTCGGCTTGCTCATCGGTGTCACGCTCCTGTTGTCATTGGGTCGATGCGTCGGCGCCGAGGTGGGGTGGTGCGGAGTCGCTCGGCGCTCTCGCCTCGAGCGTCGCGATCCCAGCGCGCCTGCCTGTCGAGGGACCGGTGCGCTCGTCTGAGCGGTGCGGCGTGAGTGGCGAGCTACC